>JAZRRC010000159.1:0-3053 GCA_045650355.1 Candidatus Avispirillum sp.
CAGACCGCTTCGGCCTTTCTCAGCTTCATCAGATAAGAGGACGAGTGGGACGCTCATCACGCCGTGCATATGCATATTTCACCTATCCCAAGATGAAGCAGCTGACGGAGATTGCCGATAAGCGCCTTCGCGCAATGAAGGAATATGCAGCCTTTGGCGCAGGCTTTAAAATTGCCCTCCGCGACCTTGAGATCCGCGGAGCAGGCAACCTTCTCGGCTCTCAGCAGCACGGCCATATGGAGGCTGTGGGATACGATATGTATATCAAGCTTCTTGAGGAGGCAGTTCTTGAGGAAAAGGGCGAGCAGAAGAAGCCCCGTGAGGATTGTGCCGTCAGCGTAAAGGCGGATGCATACCTTCCCAAGGGCTATATCAAGGATGGCGCTCAGCGAATGGAGATGTACCGCAAGATTGCCCGCATCCAGCAGGAGGACGATTTCTCCGATATGATCGACGAGCTTTGCGACCGCTTCGGTGAGCCTCCGAGAGCGGCAATGAACCTTTGCCGTATTGCCCTTGTTCGTGGTCTCGGTATCACCGCAGGCATGAAAAAGATCGAGGAAAGAGAGCGTGAGCTCATTCTCACAGCCCCTGCCCCCGACCTTACTGTTGTTCGCAAGCTTGCAGAAAAGCATCCCGGTGCCATCAGAATGACTCTCGGTCAGATGCCCGCCATCACCGTTAAAAAGCAAAAGGGTATGCAGGTGGCAGACTTCCTTTCCGACTTGTTAACGGAATATATACAATTGACGGCTGAAAACGTGTAGAAAAAAGCCGATAGTTGTGATATTATAGTAGTATAAAACTTTATAAAGGTAACTAAAATGAAAAGAATCATATCTTTTATTATGGTGGCAGTAATGCTCTGCCTTCTTATGACCTCCTGTGCAGACAGCTCTCCTGCAGCCCTCACTCTCGGCGAGCATAAGATAACCGAGGCGCAGTACGGCTACTGGGCAAGCAGCTACAAGGGCAATTACATGAACAGCTACGAGGACGTTAAAAATACTGCAGAGTATTGGAGCTCCGAGATCTCCGAGGGAGTTACTGCGGCGCAGTATCTTGACGAGGTAACACTCGATTCCGTAAAATCCACTCTTGTAAATTCAATGCTTTTCGATAAGTACCGCCTTTCCTTCACAAAGGATGAGGAGGCGAGCATCGATGCATATATCTCCGACCTCATTCTTGAGCGAGCAGAGGGCTCAAAGAATATGATGAACGCCCTTCTCGGTGAGTTTGGCATCAACACAAAGATCCTCAAGAAGATCTATCTTGAGGAGGAGAAGATCGCAAAGGTCTATAACCACCTCTTTGGTGAGGGCGGTGAAAAGGCGCTGAAGGACGAGGATTTCGAGAAGTTCTATAAGGATAATTTCGTCCACGTTCAGATGATCTATATTGAGAATCTCAGCACCTACAAGACCGATGAGGACGGCAAGCGAGTAACTGACGAAAACGGCTACTACGTTGTTGAAAAGCTGAAGGGCGAGGAAAAGGAAAAGAAGGATGCAGCTCTCAAGGCGGCTCAGGAAAAAATCGCAGCAGGCGAGGACTTTGACAAGGTTTATGAGGAATATTCCGAGCTGAAGGACTACAAAAACGGACATTATTATTCCGCAACGGAAAATTACGGCGATATGTTCTACTATCTTCTCGTTGCAAAGGTAACAGAGCTCAAGGTTGGCGAGGTTGCAACCCTTGAATCCGAAATGGGCACCTGTATCGTGAAAAAGCTTGAGCTTGACAGCGGCGCGTGGTCAAATAAGGAAAACGAAGCCTTCTTCGCAGGATTTCAGGACAGCGCAAGCGAGCTTGCATACAGAGAATTTATCGAAGGCTATTATAAGGATATCGTAGTAGATGAGGCAGTCATCAAAAAGTATTCCGTAGCTAACGTAACCCCCGCATATTTCTTCTAATAAAGAACCCGCTCTTTCGGGCGGGTTCTTTATTAGAAGAAGGAATAGGTAATAGTGAAGAGGTAATAGGTAAGGAAAAAAATCCGCCCATCGGGCGGATTTTTTATATTTTACCTTCTTGTTTCATTTTCCAGAGCTTCAGGACTGCGATCTGGGTCTTGGAATCGGGAAGGAGACCTTCCATAACCATTTCCACAGCCTTTGCAAGGGGAATCTTCTCAAGGGTGAGAAATTCGTCCTCATCGGGATTGGACTCACCGTAGGAAAGACCTGTGGCTCCGAAAAGATAGAGCAGCTCGTTTGTGTAACCGGGGGTGGGGTATATGGTGCCGAGGGAGAAATAATTTTCAGCTGTAGCTCCCGTTTCCTCCAAAAGCTCACGCTTGCCGCATTCAAGGGGATCCTCTTTTTTGTCTCTTTTTCCTGCAGGAATCTCGAGAACCTCTTCACCGTAAGGATAACGGAACTGACGGACGAGAAGAATCTCGTCGTCCTGTGTGAGTGCTGCAATGCAAACGCCGCCGGGATGCTCAACGAACTCTCGGTGGGCTTCCTTTCCGTCGGGGAGGATTATCTCGTCACGGCGCATATTGATGATAGTGCCGTGATAAAAATACCGGCTTGAAACCTGCTTTTCAAAAAGATCCATATCAGAGGTTTTCAATTGCCATCATCTTTTCGATTCTCTGATTGTGACGCTCGCCCTCAAATTCTGTGTCAAGGAAGAGGTCAACCATATCGGTAGCAAGACCGAGACCAACAACACGTGCGCCAAAGCAAAGGATGTTGGAGTTGTTGTGCATTCTGGTCATTCTTGCTGAGAATGTGTCGGAGCAACAAGCCGCACGGATTCCCTTTACCTTGTTTGCGCAAAGGCTCATGCCGATACCTGTGCCACAGATGAGGATACCGAGATCGCACTCGCCCTTAGCTACTGCCTGAGAAGCGGGAAGAGCATAGTCGGGGTAGTCAACACTAGCAGTGCTGTCGCAGCCGAAATCAACGATTTCAAAGCCACGAGCTGTGAGATGCTTGATAATGTCTTTCTTGAGTTCATATCCGCCGTGATCGCAGGCGATAGCAATTTTTTTCATGTTTTGTACCTCTATAGTATTATTCCTTCTTTCTTTA
>JAZRRC010000160.1:0-2153 GCA_045650355.1 Candidatus Avispirillum sp.
TGAAGGTGCAGACACAGTTGCAGCTGACGAAGCAGCAGACTATGTTATCACAGCAATCAGCGAGCTTACAGGTGCTGACATGGAAAACGTTAGAGAGATCGTTATGGATGCAATCGACGAGTATGGCCTTGAAGAAGTAGAAATCGTTGAATCATCTGCAGTTGCAGGTCTCATCGACGAAATCCTTGCAAAGCTTGAGTCACTCGGTATCGATACAACTCCCATCATCGACACACTTGCAGAAAGCAAAGTTGGTGGCGCTATCATCGGTATCTACACAGGCGATATCGAAGAGACAACAACTGAGATCGAAGAAACAGAAGAAATCCCCGAAGAACCCGAAATCCCCGTAACAGGTCAGGCTTCTTCAATCGCAGCATTTGCAGTTCTTGCAGTTGCAGCAGCTGGTGCATATGTTTGCACAAGAAAAAAGGCTGAATAATTTAGTCTGATAAGTAAAATCAGCGAGTATCTTACGATACTCGCTTTTTTCTTTTTATCAAATATAAGCTTTTATATAGTAAACCCCCGCATGTTTGATTATGCAGGGGTTTGGTTTACTTGTATTCAATTGTTTTTACAGGGCCTGAAATATCGATGTATTCAGACTTGATTTCTCATAGAAGAAGCTCCGGATGATACTCTCCGTACCGTTTGCAAAGCCGCTGGGGAAGAGCTTGTCGTCGGGAATCCACGCTTTCATATCGTTATTTGGCAAAAATCAAAATGCAACGTATGTCGCCAAACAATTTTTCTTTACCGAAGCTTCGTGTATCCTAGACTCAAGGTATATAGTTCTGATTGAGGAATTGCTTTTTATCAAGATCCTGCTTTATGCTGTCTTTTCCTCGCCGTGCATCAACAGAAAGAGAGAGAGAAAGAGCCTGTGTCATTTTCAGGCTCTTTCAGTCGTTTTATCATTATCTGTCTTCTTTCTCTTTTGAAGCAAGCTTCACATATCTCTTGAAGAATGCAACAGCCTCTTCAAGTGTGTCTACGGGACAGCATTCGTTTGTAGCGTGTGTTCTGATAAGAAGTTCTGCGCTTACTCTGAAGGGTGAGAATCTGAGAACGTTGTCGCAGATTTCGCCGTAATGGTATGCATCTGTGCTGCCCATTACAAGGTAGGGGACAACAAAATTTTTCTTCGGGTCTGTGCGGCTGCAGATTTCATCAATTGCACGGTAGGACTGAGAGTCTTTTGTAGCAAACTGAGAAACCTCTTTACAGCCGAGAAGCTCTATGTCAATATTTTTGTTTCTTACAACTTTTCTGATATGATTTTCAACATCTTTAACGCTTGTTCCCGGCATCTGACGGAAGTTTACGGTGACAGATGCGCTTTGGGGAAGAACATTTGATGCGGGGCTGCCCTTTGCCATTGTGACAGCTGTCGTTGTTCTTGTCAGACATGCTGCAGGGGGAATCTTTTTGCAGATTGCAAGAATGATGGGCTTGAGAATCGGGATATTACATGTGATAAGTCTTGCGGGATAGCAAACTCTTTTACCGGCACTTTTGAAAAGATCCAGCATAAAGGGCATAAGCTTTGCTTTGAACTGGTGCTTTTCAAGGTCGCGGATAACCTCAGCCAGATCACCGAGTGCAGAATGCACGGGAGGCTGTGATGAGTGACCGCCTTTAGCGTGAACTGTAATTCTGTAGTCGCTGTAGCCTTTTTCAGCCATACCGATGCCGGCAATTGTCTGGTCAATAATTCCGGGAACCTTAACAGTGAGGAATGCGCCGCCTTCATCGAGAACGCTGTCAAGGCGGATTCCTCGGGCTTTGAGAGTTTTAACAATATCAACTGCGCCGGAAAGGCCGTTGTCGTTAACTTCTTCGTCGTGTGCAAAGCAAAGATAAACATCTCTGTCAGGCACATATCCTTCTTCAAGAAGAGTTTCGATAGCTTCCATAACGCAGATAAGATGGTTTTTCATATCAAGAGCACCGCGGCCCCAGATGAATTCGCCGTCATTGTGTCCGCTGAAAGCAGGATATTTCCAGTCATCCTCAGTGCCGGGTGTTACGGGCACAACGTCCTGATGAGAAAGAAGCGCAATCGGCTTAAGGTCGCTGTTTTTGCCCTTCCAGCGATAGATGAGGCTGGCGTCTGTTATGATTTCCTTTGAAAGGTTTTTGTGAATGAG
>JAZRRC010000161.1:0-8464 GCA_045650355.1 Candidatus Avispirillum sp.
GTGGCAACCCTTCCACCGCAAGCGGTCCCCCTCCCCTTCACAGCGAGCTGAGAAGGGGAGGCAGTATTTCTGAGCCTTTAGTTTTCCATTTCAAACTCCAATTTATCGTGGTGTTTATATTCTATTTCCGTCAAGAACAGCACTGACAAGGCTGTCGCCCTCGTAGGTGAGCTTGAGTGAGAAGAAGGGGTGATCGTTTTTAATAAGGTCGAAGAAAACACGGTCGCCTTCCCACATGGGAAGGGAGCTGAGTCTTTCGGTTTCTACCCATTCAAGGTCGCCCTCGGTGCAGTCGACGAGGCTTTCGCTGTCCACCGTTGCTGTGAAAAGGCACATATATTCCGTGCCCCATTTATCGGAAACGAAGGTGACTATACCGCGAAAGCGGTAGTTATCAAGCTTTATTCCCGTTTCCTCGAGGACCTCGCGGACAAGGCAATCCTCGGGGGATTCCCCTTCCTCAAATTTTCCGCCGATGCCGACCCATTTGCCGGCGTTTTCATCATTTTCCTTTTTGTTGCGGTGGAGCATCAGGGTGCGCTCTCCGCAGGTGATATAGCAAAGCGTTGTGATTTTCATTTGTAAAGCTCCAATGCTCCCGTAAGGAGGTTTTTCATGCCGTTGCGAATGTCGGCGGGGGCGGTGATTTCGATGCGATTCCCGAACTGAAGTACCCATGAATAGAAGTTGGGGGAAACGATAACGGGAACTGTGCATGAGAAATACCCGTCGTTCTGGGGGAAAATAGTGATGGCAGTGCCGAATCTGTCGATGATGGAGCCTGCAACGGAGTTTTCGCATTTCAAGGTAACGGAGCATTCCTCTCCGGAGAACATTCCGAAAAGCTTTGAGGAATATTTTGAAAAATCAAAGCGGGAGTAGGTATCGTAGCCCTCGCGCAGAAGATCCATTTTGCGGATATTCTTCATCTTATCAACACGGAAATGACGAATGGAGTCCAGCTTTTCGTCATATGCAAGCATGTAATAGTTTTCGTTGCTCCAAACGAGAGTCCAGGGGCTCATTTCGTAGCGCTTTCCCTCGTGGCGAAGTTGCTGCTCCTTTTTGGGAGTCCAGTCAAAATACTGGAATGAGATCTTTTTGTTGTCTGCCATGGCAGAGTGGATCCAGTCAATATTAATGAGAATGGATTTGTTCTGAAGCTTGTCTCCGTCCTCTGTGCGGACAGCTCTGTTCAGCATTTTTGCCTGATGACGGCTTGCAAGCTTTGTAAGCTTTTCCACAAGCTCTGTGCGTCGCTCGCCTGTGATGAATCGGGATGCCTGCACGGCATCCACCAGAAGCTTAAGCTCCGCAAGGCGAAAATCACGGCTCAGCAGGGCACAGCCTGTCCTGTCGTGGCTGATGTCAAAGCCGTAGGTGGAAAGGGTGTCAAGGTCGCGATAAACGGATTTTCTCTCCGCCTTGATGCCTATAGCTTCAAGCTTTCGTATGATTTCGGGAACGAAGATACGGTGCTCCTCGTCAGTTTCCTCACGGAGAATCCTCAGTATATGAAAAATCTTCAGCTTTTCGTCAAATTTCTTTGCCAATTTTTCCGCCCCCTTCAGTAAGCGTGTTTTTGTATTTTAAGTGTAACATAAATACTTTTGTTTGTAAATGGTTTTGTACCAAAAAGAGGACTATATACAGGTGGAATAATACGCAAAGAGACGATAATGGTACATAGTCTTGCTTATAATAAACTCATAAATCAGAGCACTGCGGTGCAGAAGCGAGGTATATTATGAGTAATAAATTTGAAAACGCAGTAGTAACGGCTGTAGGTGCATTGGTGATCTTTGCTTCGGGATGGGGCTTTCTTGCCCTGGCAGATATGCTCTATAAGGTGATAAACTGACAAGGGCAGACCTTGGAGCTCGGCTGAATACTGATTCTATAACTATACAAAACGGCAAATAATGTTTTGTGTAAATAGTCAAAAAATGCAGGATTTTGTGTGGCTGTGTTGACATTTTGCACACAATATGGTAACATAACCACAAGTAAAAATAGGAGGTATTGGTATGTACGCTTGTGCTCAGAATTTCATTAACTATCTTGTATCCAAAAATCTCAACTATTCCACACATGAGGACAGTCGAGGAGATGTTGTAGTTGATCTTCCTTTCAAGGGCAAAACTGCCAAGTGCTTTTTCTCCGGTGAAAACGGACGTTATTTCTCTCTTTACATCGTGTATGAAAGGGTTCCTGCCGATAAGCTTGTTGATATTCTTTTCGTATGCAACGAGCTGAATAAGAACTATAAGTGGGCCACCTTCTATATTGACGGGGATAATGATATTATTATTCACGATGATGCAATACTTACCCCCGAAACTGCGGACAGCGAGGCCATTGAGCTTATTCTCCGCATGCTCAACATTGCAGATGAAGCAAAACCCATGATCATGAAGGCTCTCTACGCATAATAAGAGCTGTCGCTCACCAATGGGAAGAATTTCGCATTGGTGAGCTTTTTCATATGAGTGATTTAAGAAAGGAATATACTACCAGTGAAATTTTTAAAAATATCGGTCCTTATCCGTAAGCCCAATGTTATATGGGATTATAAAGAGAATACCGAAAGGTCCTTCTGGGATGATCTGTCAGCAGCTCTTAAAAAAAGTGTTTCCAAAGCCGTTGCTTTTGAAAACAAGAGCAGCTTTCAGCATATATTCTATCTCCCCACAGACAGAGATGAAGGTGGCTTGCGTAAGGAGATAGAGGATATAGTATCCTCTCTTTTCGCAGGCAAAGAGGGAGCAAACGACGTAATAGTTATTGCGAATACCCTTACTCCCGAGGAGCTTTCAGGGCTTCGTGAAAAGAGCCTGCAGGGCATCGAGGGCTCTGAGTTCTGGGATACTGTAGATGCGGTGATCTCCGGAAAGCCCGTGGCGTCTTCCGAAAGCAAGGGCAATGATGGGGCAGCGTCTTCCGGCTCAGGTGCCGGAGGTATAGAGGATGCACTTGCAAGTCTTCTTTCTTCCAAGAAAGGAAAGGCGGCAGAGGAATCCTCTGATTCCCATTCTGCTGCAGCGGAGGCTACCGAAGCTGCAGAGAAAAAAGAAAGCGAAGGAGAAAGCTCCACCGAAGATAAGCCTAAAGGCGTGGAGGAAGCCCTCAAAGGCTTTTTCTCTTCCGCAGGTGAAGGACAGGCAGAGCCCAAGCCTTCAGCTCCTGCTGAAAAGAGCGGCAACGATGCGCCCAAGTCTCTTTGTGAAACCCTTAACGACCTGAAGGAGATGAAAAAAGGCCTTCTCAGTATAATCCACGGTCAGCGTCACGCTATTGATGAAACTGTGCAGACGGTTTTTGAGAGCCGTATGTTTTCCTCCCACGATGAAAAGCGAAAGGGTCCCCTTGCAACGATGCTGTTTGCAGGCCCCTCAGGCGTAGGTAAGACCTTCCTTGCAAGTCAGGTAAAGGAGCATCTGGGCCGCGAGATGCTTGTTGTGGATATGAGTGAGTATTCCGATAACCTTGCTAACGGCAAGTTCAACGGTGAGCACGGAAACCCTGCCGTTGTTACAGGCTTTGTCAGAAGCAATCCTGACGGAATCATCGTATTCGATGAGATCGAAAAGGCCCATATAAATACGATCCATCTGTTCTTGCAGATTCTTGATGCGGGACGACTTATGGATCACCACGTAAAAAGAGAGGTATCCTTCAGAGATACTATCATAATTATGACAACCAATGCGGGAAAATCGCTTTACGAGGACGCTACGGTATGCGACCTTTCCTGCACACCGAGAAACGTAATTCTCGATGCTCTCAGAACGGATATAAATCCCGCAACAAGAGAGCCCTATTTCCCCGAATGTATTACTACCAGAATGGCAAACGGCCACGTTATCCTCTTCAACCATCTGGAGCCCTTTTCTCTTATGGCTATTGTGGGCGATGAGCTGGCAAAGCAGGTGAGACTGTTCAAGGAGGCTACAGGCATTACGGTGAATTACGATCCGAAAATGCTGTCTGCTCTTATCCTTTACAGCGGCGGTGGAGTGTCCGATGCGAGAACCCTCAGAGGACTTGCCAGAAATACTATGGTAAAGGAGCTGCAGGAGGTGCTTCTGCAGTATACTGCCCGATACGGAGACAAGGTCAATTCTCTGGAATCCGTAACGCTTTCCGTAGATGCCTTTGAGGATGAGGCTGTAAGCAACCTTTTTGTCAACCGTCAGGATATGCACGTGGCGGTATTTGCCGAGGAGGCTGCAAAGGGCTTTATAGAGGGCTGTGATACAAAGGAGATGAACACCACCTTTGAGGTTCTTTCCGACGGAGATCTTTTCAAGAGAAAGATCAGAGGAGTAGTGGATTATATACTTATCGATCCTCTGTGCAAGCTGACTGCCTCAGAGCGAACCCCCAACGATATTGAGGACCTAAACTCCGAGGGTATGCGTATTTTCAATTACGTAAGAGAATATTGTCCCGAGATACCTGTCTATATCCTTGATGTGGACGCAAAAGAGGCGGGCGCATTCGATACCCTTCTTGCAAAGGGTGCCCGAGGTATAATCAGACTGGACGAGAACAGCGCGGGAGAGTTTGAAAAGGCTCTTAGCGAGCTTGCACTCAATTCCCGTATAAACAACGGCGTATTTTCTCTGGGAAGAACAGGAAAGGTGCTTTCCTTTAACTGTGCCCAGTATATCATAGACGGAACTGCAGCTGTTGTTTCCTTTGAAAAGCTTTGCCTCAAGTCTGCTCCTGCGGCATCAGACAGCTCCTCCATGGCTCGCAAGGGCGAGAACGGCAGTCTTATGTTCAAGGACGTTGTAGGATGCAAAACTGCCAAGGAATCCCTGGCGGAATATTGCAAGGCCCTTGACGACCCCAGAACAGTTGCTCTCAAGGGGCAGAAAATGCCCAAGGGCGTTCTCCTCTACGGTCCTCCCGGAACAGGAAAGACCATGCTGGCAAAGGCAATGGCAAATGAAAGCAATGCATCCTTCTTCCCTGTTTCTGCAACCTCCTTCTTCGGCTCTTTCGTCGGCGAAACTGAAAAGAACATCAGAGAGCTTTTCAAGAGAGCTCGCAGATATGCCCCCTCCGTCATATTTATAGACGAGGTGGATGCTATCGGAAGAAAGAGAATAGGATCACCGTCAACTGCCCATAACGAGGATGCCTTGAATACGTTCCTTGCGGAAATGGACGGCTTTGTTAACGATGATAAGCGCCCCGTATTCATTCTTGCCGCCACAAACTATGAGCTTGAGGGCGACAGCGGAAGAGTTCTGGACAGCGCCTTTGTCCGCCGATTCGATAAGAGAATACATATTCCGCTCCCCGATACAGACGACAGATACGAGCTTATTCTGATGAGCCTTAAAAAGCACGGCATCCATTTCGGAGAAAATCACGAAAAGATTGCCCGCAATATGGCAGAGAGAACAGGCGGTATGAGCAATGCAGACCTTGAGATGATGAACGCAAGCTTTGCAAGAGCTTCGGCAGATACCGAGCCTGACGGTACAAAGTATATGGATGCTCTTGATGAGTTCCGCTTCGGAGACGTTAATAAGATGAACCCCGATCATCTGAGACAGACAGCCTGCCACGAGGCAGGACATGCTCTTGTATGCAGACTTTGCAATAATACTCCGTCCTTCCTGACAGTTGTTTCCAGAGGCGGATTCGGAGGTTATATGGAAAGCTCCCACGATAACGGCTCGGGCACTTATACCTACGGTGAGATGATGGATATAGTCTGCCGTTGCCTTGCGGGAAGAGTTGCGGAGATAGAGCTGTACGGCGAAGGAGCAGGCACCAATACGGGGGCAAGCTCCGATATTCAGAAGGCACGTTATTATATAAAGGCGTGTCTCGGTGACTTTGCCATGGGCGAAAAGCTCTTTGCACATTGGAAGCCCGAGGAGGGCGAGGCGATTATGAGAGAGCAGTACGACAGAACAAAAGCGATGATCTCTCAGCACAGAGAAACCCTTATCCGCCTTACCGACCTTCTTACGGAAAAGAAGAGCCTTAACAAAAATCAGATGGAGGAATTCTTCGCATCCGAGGGTATATGACAGATGGCTTGAAAGTGCGGCTGTCATTTTAAAAGGAAAGCCCGTCCTGTCACAGCATTTTCTGATTTAAATAAATTGTACCATAAGAGGTACTAACCCTGTGTTAAAAACTAAGGTTAGTACCTTTTTTGGTACATACCAAAGCTTATAATAGACTTACAAAAAGAGCACGATAGTGCAGAATCGAGGTTATATTATGAGTGAAAGATTAGAAAATGCAATAGTAACGGCAGTAGGAAGCGCACTGATATTTCTCACCGGCTGGGGATTCCTCGCTCTGGCTGATATGCTGTATAAGGTTATAAATTGAATCCACCATGTCATCCTGAGCGGAGCAAACATCATAGTATGATGTTTGCGAAGTCGAACCCGACATAAGGGAGGGCGCCGTAAGGCGGGATCTACGAGATTTGATAGGCGTTATCGAAGATTCTTTGTAGATCCTGCCCTCTGACGAGGACACCATCCTAAGGGATGGTTCGACTCCGTAAAACACCGCACCGTGGTGTTTTACTCCGCTCAGGATGACTCGTTAAGTGCCCGCGAAGGGTAAGGACTGTCTTGGGTCCTCGCTCCGGCGAGGACAGAGCGGGCATGAAAAATTTGGATTAAGGTTATCTTCATGCCCGCGTGGTATAACCCTTGACACAAAAGGGAGTTTGAGTTATAATCGTATCAGTTTAAAAGATAAGGTAATAATTGATGCATATTATAGGTCATATACATGCACACGCCGAAGAGGGATTCAATTTCCTTGAGGTGCTGTGGCATACCATTCAGGAAACGGCACTGATCCTTCCCTTCATGTTCTGTGCATTTCTGTTTATCGGAATGCTCGAGCGAGGAGCGGGAAGAAAAATGGTCTCTGTCATTCTTGCCGCCGACAAGATAGGCCCCCTTGCGGGAGGACTTCTGGGCGCACTCCCTTCCTGCGGATTTTCCGCCGCATCCTCAAACCTTTTCGGTGCGGGGCTGCTTACTACGGGTACTCTCCTTGCGGTATATCTTTCAACAAGCGATGAAATGATTGCCGTAATGGTTGCAAACAGAGTTGACGTACTCACGATTTTCAAGATTCTTGCCGTCAAGGTGGGAAGCGCCATTGTCTGCGGCTTCTTAGTTGACGGAATCGCAAGGCTTTATTATAAGATAATGGAGCGTAGAGAAGAGAAAAAGGAGAACGAGGAAGAAAGAGATACTGAGGAAATTATAGACGATGCTATGGAGTGCGGATGCGAGGATGCGTTCTGCGCTGCAAAGGGAAATCTCTTTTCCTCAAGCCTTGTCCGAACTCTCAGAATCTTTGCTTTCGTTTTTGCAATTTCTCTTTTGCTGAACGTTCTGATGCATTTTGTAGATCAGGAGCAGATTGCGGAATTCCTTGCAAGGATGCCTGTTCTCGGATGTATAATCACGGGATTCCTCGGGCTTATCCCCAACTGCGCCGTTTCCGTTGCTCTCACAGAGTTCTGGATAGACGGCATAGTCTCCGCCCCCATGATGCTTTCCGGTCTTATGACGGGCGCAGGCAGCGGACTCTTGATTCTTTTGCGCACAAACAAAAACAAACTTGAAAATATAACATTTATCGCATTGCTTCTGTTCTTCGGTATACTGATGGGCAGTCTTTGCGGAGTATTATTCTTTTAATTAAGCAATTAAGGAGTTAATTATGTTCAGAAAAACGTTTGAAGCAAGAAAAGCATTTTTCGGTGAAGAGGAAAGAGGCTATCTTTTCCATATGCCCGAAAATTATGACGAAGCAAAGAAGTATCCCGTAGTTCTTTTCCTCCACGGCGCAGGCGAGCGCGGTGACGATAATCTCGATCAGCTTGCAATCGGTATAGGAACCGCTCTCGGCGATCCCGAAAGCCCCCTCCACGATGCCTTCATCATCGCTCCTCAGGTGCCCCTTGAGAAGCTTTGGGTAGATACCCCCTGGAACGTTGGAAACTATCTTGTTGACGACAGAGAGGAAACTCCCTATCTTGCAGGTGCGGTTCAGATCGTTCGCGATACTATCGCAAACTACCCCGTTGACGAGAAAAAGGTATTCGTAATGGGAATCTCCATGGGCGGCTACGGCTCCTGGGATGCTCTTGCACGCCACGGTGACCTCTTTGTTGGCGGCTTTATCTGCTGCGGCGGCGCAGACCTTACAAAGGCTGATATTTTCAAGGAAAAGACAATCTTTACATACCACGGCTCCGCTGATGACGTTGTTCCTTGCTTCGGCACACAGAACGTTGTTAAGGCGATCAAGGATGCAGGCGGCGAAAAGATCACATATCGCGAGTACGAGGGCATGAACCACTGGACATGGGACCGCGCATATAGCGAGTACGAGGACATCAAGGCGCTGTTCAATGCGTAAGAGATGGGACGCAAAGAACTTTTTTGTAAAAAAGTTC
>JAZRRC010000162.1:0-18239 GCA_045650355.1 Candidatus Avispirillum sp.
TGAAAAAAATCATTGCTTTGATCATGGCTGTTTCCATGCTTGCTTTTCTTGCCTCCTGCGGCGAGAAGAAAACTCTCACCTGCGACGGCTGCCAGAAGGATGTTGAGGTTGATGCATCCTCCAACATGACAGATGAATGGACAGTTTACTGCTCAGACTGCGAAAAAGAGCTTGGTCTTGACACTGTTGTTGAATAAACCGAAAGCACCGACAAGCATTCTGCTCTTGTCGGTGCTTTATTATTACAATAACAAATTTATGTAAAATCTAAGTAAAATTTGTTGGTTTTTTCCACTTTTAACATTTTATATTTGTTGTTATGCGAATTTTAACAATTGTTATATGAATAGCTCGACAACTCCTCTCGTTATAATAATTTGGGGTGATTATTATGAAAGAAGAATTTGTCAGAGAAAGAATTACGGGGCTCAGACTGCGTAAGGGTGTTTCCGAATACCAGATGAGCTACGACCTCGGACATAGCAGAGGTTATGTTTACAACATTTCCTCAGGCAAGGCTCTTCCGCCTTTAAAGGAGCTTTTTGCAATTTGCGAATATTTCGGCATTACTCCTTCTGAGTTTTTCGATGAGAAGAGTCAGAATCCTGAGCTTGTACAAAAAGCGGTCAACAGAATGAAGAAGCTTTCCGAAAGCGATATGCGTCTCGTTCTTAACGTAATAGACCGTTTGGCAAAAGAAAAAAAGTAAGCAATTATTCTGCACCGCAAAGCGGTGACAGATAACTGCTTTCCAAATACCTTTAGTCGGATACATAGTTTAAAAGGTCTATCTGAAGTTTCGCAAAAAAGGTGTCGCAAAGTATGCGACACCTTTTTTATTTTTTCTCAAATCCGAAGAAATCTCCGTAATAATAGGTTGTTACACGGTCAAATTCAAGATCGGGATTCTCGATAACCTCGCCGGAGTAGTTAACGCTCTGGCGGTTTTCATTGAGATAGCCAAAGTCGATCTCAGTTTCCGTTGCGATTCTGCCCTCTTTGTCGTATGTATATTTCCATCCTGTGTAGTATGCAGGATATTTGCGTGAACCGCTGCGAGTATCAATGTCCTGAACGGTTTTCTCCTTATAGGTAAGGTTTCCGTCACCGTCATACTCATAGGTATACATTGTTCTGTAACCGTTATCGGAAACACAATATTCGCGAACAAGCTGACCGCCGGAGTTATACTCAAAGATCACATCCACGTCGCCGCTGCCATAGTTGCAATACGCACCCTTGATTTTAACTGCTTTTCCTTCGCTGTCATATTCATACTCAATAGTACGGCCGTCGCCGTTGCTGTTTTTGTATGAGGCTGTTTTGACGTTTCCGTTCTCGTAGGTATATTCAAAAACTGCGCTGAGGCTGTTGCTGTTTCCTGATTTGAACTCAAGCTTCTGAAGATTGCCCGCTTCGCCATAGATATAAGTATGTCTGCCGTAGCTGCCGGTGGTGAGATAAGGGTGCATACCGCTGTCACTTGAAGCTGCTGACAGCTTTGAATCCTTTGCGTATGCATATGATCTTGTGCTTTGATTTTGCTCTGCTCCGAAGGCATCTACGTATGTGGTCTTAGTATAAAGAAGCACGTTTTCAACGCTGTAGATACGCTTAAGATAATCCTTTGATTCTTTATAATCTCCAAGCTTTTCAAGACAGTCCTTGAAATATGCAAAATATTCTTTCTTTGTTTCAAAGCTCTTTGAGGAGTTTGTTATATGGTCGAATATTTCATAGTTTGTTGTATTTATATAAAGAGAATCCATGTTATCCAGATACTGAGTTACAGTATTGTAAACAATCTCCATTGTATTTACATCAAGCCGTTCACCATTCTCTTCTCCCTTTTCGTCAGTTTCGGGAGAGTTTTTCATCTGCTCGATGAGATTAATGGCACCGTCATAGTTCTTGTCCTCAAGAAGGCTGATTACGTCCTCATATTTTGATTCGGTAGAGGATGCAGAGCCGCAAGCCACAAGAGAGGCTCCCATTACAAGGGCAAGGATTGTTGCTATGATTCTTTTCATTTGTTTTCCTTTCATACTTCATCTAAAAGAGCCTTGCAGCCCTCATAAATATCGTTATAAACTCCCGAAAAATCTCCTGTATACCAAGGGTCGGAGACGTCTGCATCGCTGCCTGTCAGGGACATGAGCTTTCTTATCTTCCCATCGGGGTCGGCGCCAAATATGCGATAGAGATTGCGAAGATTTTTTGAATCCATACAAAGTATATGATCCCATTTTTCATAGTCGCTCTTTTTTATCTGTACGGCTCTTTTTCCCTCGCAGGAAAGGCCGTGGGCGGCAAGCTCTCTTTTTGCGGGAGGGTATACGGGGTTTCCCACACCGTTCCATATCTCCTCGGTGCTGGTGGCGCTTGAGGCGATTACAAATTCACCCTCTCGCCCGGCTTTTTTCACCATGTCCTTAAACATAAACTCGGCCATGGGAGAACGGCAGATATTGCCGTGGCAGACGAACATTATTTTTATCATAAAAGCTCCGTTTTTGTTTTATCATACCACAAATACCCATAAATCGCAAGGGATTTAAATTCTCCCATCGCCTTGATTTTTCTTTTTGTTCGGGGTATAATCTTAAAAAGCACTCCACCGTTGGTTGATATCTCCTCACTCAACCGTCGGTATGTGGATTTTTTATGCTTTTGAGTCTAAAATGATATTGACGAAGGGAGGAATCCGATGGACCAGATAAAAATTGGCCGCTTCATTGCAGAGAGACGTAAGGCGGCAGGATTTACCCAGATGCAGCTCGCAGAAATGCTGGGTATTACAGACAGGGCTATATCCAAGTGGGAAAACGGCAAGGCAATGCCCGATACCTCTATTATGCTTGGTCTGTGCGATGCTCTCAAAATCACGGTAAACGATCTTTTAAGTGGGGAGGTAGTTTCAATGGAAAACTACAATAAGGAACTGGAAAAAAATTTGCTTGAGATGGTAAAGCAGAAGGAGCAGGCAGATAAGAGGCTTCTCATGTTTGAATGGGTCATCAGCATACTTTCACTTATTATTCTTTTGGTGCCCTGCTTCGTCGGTGCTTATTTACCTGTGGACGCGATAGAGGATTGGCTCAGAACAGTCATTGTATTCTCGGGCTTTATTCCCGGAATTATCGGTCTTTGCTTTGCCATGAGGATCGAGCAGGTAGCAGGCTACTACGAATGCGCCTACTGCCATCACAAGCACGTGCCCAAGTATATGGAAACGTTTATGGCAGCACACGTGGGCAGAACAAGATATATGAAATGCCCTAAGTGCCACAAAAGATCATGGCAGAAGAAGGTTATTTCTAAAGAATAAAATCAAGCCGCCCGATAGGGCGGCTTTTGAATTGGGAAGATAAATTCGGGTTTATCGGTCTGATGGATTTCAGAGAACGCCACCTTCGTCGTCATCCTGAGCGGAAGAAATATCCCGGTGGGATATTTCTGTAGTCGAACCCGACCCAAGGGAGGGCGACCCTACGGGCGGGATCTACGAAAAGGCCAACGCCCGCCTGCCGCGAGATCCTGTTCGCTTTAGCGAACACTTTTGCTATGCCAAAAGTTCGACTTCGCAAACAACTCACAGGGTTGTTTGCTACGCTCAGGATGACGCGGGGGGGAGTTTGCCATAATTCGATCTCCCCCATAAACTGAAATTTGAAATACTATAAAAATCCATTTTCTCTTCTCTTTTCTCTCTTCACTTTTCACTAATAAAACGCCGCCCGATGGGGCGGCGTTTTTATATTATGATTCCGAAAAGATGGTCGCACTCGTGCTGGATGATCTGCGCAGTCCACCCCGTATAGGTCTTTTGTCTTATCTGCATTTTTTCGTTCTGGTATTTTACCTTGACAGACTTATATCTTTTGCAGGGGCGCACTCCCTCAAGAGAAAGGCATCCCTCCTCCGTATTGTATGCCCCGTCCCTCTTCACGATTTCGGGATTGAACATTACCTCATAGCTGCCCTCGTTATTAAAGGCGATGATAGCTACGTCCTTTCCTATCATATTGGCTGCCATGCCAACGCATCGCTCCTCGTTTGCCTTGAGAGTTTCGAGAAGGTCGTTTGCTATCTCTATATCATCAGCTGTTGCCGCTCTCGCTTTTCTCTTTAGAAAAAGTATATCTCTGCATATTTCCCTTACCATACCGCACCTCACGATTATTTTTTATAAGTATAGCATATTTTTTTATGATTTTCAAAAAAACTATATATTTTCCTTTTCGTTTATGGTAAAATTAAGCCAGAAATTAATTACGGAGGCAATCTCTATGACAAAAGAACAGCTTATCAAAAGAAAAAATGAATATCTCGATTGGGAGCTTGGCGTTTTCTTCCATTTCGGTATCCGTACCTTCTATGAGGGTCATATCGACTGGGATATGAAGGAAATGCCCGCAAGCGCTTACAACCCCACAGAGCTTGACTGCGAGCAGTGGATCCGCACGATCAAGGCAGGCGGCGCAAAGTATGCCGTTCTCGTTTGCAAGCACCACGACGGCTTTGCAAACTGGCCCTCCAAATATACAGACTACTCCGTTGCCGCTACTCCCTGGCGTGACGGTAAGGGCGACCTCGTTCGCGAGTTCGTTGATGCTTGCCACAAGTATGATATGAATATCGGTCTCTACTACTCTCCCGCTCAGTTCGGAAGCGTTAAGATGGACCATAAGGAGTATGACGATTACTTTATTAACCAGATCAGCGAGCTTCTCGGCAACTACGGCAAGATCGACTACCTCTGGTTTGACGGCTGCGGCAGTGAGGACCACGAGTACGACACAGTTCGTATCGTTAAGGCTATCCGCGATCTCCAGCCCGAGCTTATGATCTTCAACATGTGGGATCCCGATACAAGATGGATCTTCAACGAGTCCGGTATTGCAGGTCTTGACGACGGCTGTATGGCTGACTCTCTCGGCTTCTCCGTTCAGACTGACAGAACAGATGCTCTCGGCGAGCTTCTCTTCCTTCCCGGTGAGTGCGACTGCAAGATCCGTGCAAACTGGTTCTACGGTGATGCTGATATCCCCACACTTAAGTCTCTCGAAGAGCTTTGGGGCATCTATCTTTCCTCTATCGGCCGCGGATGCAACCTCCTTCTCAACATCGCTCCCGACCGTCGCGGTCTTATCGGCGATGAGGATGCAAAGAGATTCCTCGAGCTTCACGAAAGAGTTGAAAGAGAATTCTCCAATCCCTTCATGACTCTCAAGGATTTCAGAATCGAGGAGGGCGAGGCTTACGTTAACGACGTTCGCTTTGATAACAATAAGCTTCTCAAGTACATAGTTCTCGAGGAGGACCTTTCCGACGGTGAGTCTCACATCACAGACTTCACAATCGAGCTTGCTCCCGTTGAGTTCGGTACAAACAAGCTTATCCACAAGGGCTTTGCAGTTGGTCACAAGATGATCGTTCCCCTTCCCTACCTTGCAGCAAACGGATTCACAATCCGCATCACAGGCTGGAGAGGCGATCACTACAAGCTCAAGGACATCAAGGTTTACGCTTGCGACAGATTCTGATAGAAAAAATGCAAAGGACTTTTTGTAAAAAAGTCCTCTGCACTCCCAAAAAACTTTAAAAAGAGGAGTTTTTATGCTCCTCTTTTTGTTTTTCCAATATCATCAAAAAAGCCGTTGCTCTCGCAACGGCTTTTTTATTATACATAGTCCATAGGGTCTTTTGCTTCTCGACGCTTATGATATATCTTAAGGCCGGTCCAGCTGTAGGGATCGCATACCTCATCGGTCTCGGGAATGGTTACTCGATGGGTCATATCGTGCTCTGCGATCCAGGAGTACATTCTCTGATAGCGTTGAGAATAGAGCTCTTTTTCTTCCTCTGTTCCGTTTTCATAGTCGGATTCATAGGTTACTGCGAGAGCCTGCCAATATACGCAAGTGGCAAGATGCTCGAGATTTTCTCTTTCGCTATCTGTTTCGCACAGGGAAAGTGCCTCATCGATGAGTGTTATCATCTCCTCGGAATGCTCCTTAAGATAATCAAAATCGAGAGCATCGAAGGGGATATCGTAGTTATTACACCAGCAGGCATCAATAGCATCCGTTGCCTCTGCGTTTATTTCAAGATAGCGACGGATATTTTCATATCCCTTGCCGTAATAGAAATAAAGGTACTCGTCAATGTAGCTGTCAAACTCCTCCACTGACATAAGAGGATTCCAGCTACACTTTGAGAACATATACATCGTGAGAAGATCAAAGCTGTAGCCGTCGCCGAAGGAATCGGGATAGCCGTACTCGCCCTCGCAATAGATACCGTAGATACCCTTATCTGCAAGATATGCGAGATTCTCTCTCATATAATCAAGCATTGTGGGCTGAGCAAAGCTCCAATAATAGGAGCCGCAGTAGAGCCATACCCAAACTCTGTCGGAAAGGGTGGTCCACTTTTCAAGCCATTCGGAGTCTCTGATATTACTGCTCCAGTAGCCGTTGCCCTCTTCATAGCACTGACTGCCGTCGAAAAGGTGGTTATTGCATCCTGCCCAGCAGTACATTATCTCGACGTTTTCCAGAGGCTCAACGGTTTTCGGGGGCTTTCTTGCAAGCCAATATGCCGTTGTCATAATATTAACGTCGCTGTACTTCTCCGCTACTGCCTCGGCAATCGCGTTTACAAAGGTGAGCTGTGCGCCCATATAGGAGCCCTCTGCCTTTGTTATCTTATTACAGTTTCTGCAGGCACAGCATCCGGGGTTATCCATAGGTCCAACGATGACTCGCTCGATTTCTCTGCCCTTTTCCTTGGCATTTTCGATCTTCTCAAGAACGCCCTCAATAACCTCTGTGCGGATGGCATTGTTGGTATAGCAGATATACGCATCATTGGGGCAATAGGTATAATCACCGATAGTATGAACGCTGCCTGTTTCTATACCGCCGCCGTACTTTGATGCTCCGATACCTGAGCTGCACTTTGTGCTGCTGTTTTTCCACTTTACTGCAGTTGTTGCAGACTCGGCACTTGCTGTTCTTGAGCCACGGTCTGTAATGGAGGGAACGTATCTGAAATTCGCACCCTCATCAATATTTACTACCTGATTTTTATATACGTATTCGCTCTTATCGTTGATAAACACGTAGCCGATATATCTTTCGAGGAATTCATAGGTTGCATACATACAGCCTCGCTTTGTGCCGCCTGTTATATATACGTTGCCATCCTCAACAGAAATATCAACGCCCTCATCACCAAGCTCCCCCGTAGTATCAAGGGAATATACAAACAAGGGCCCACTACCCTTATTTTCGGTGATGGGAAGATAAACTCCGCACGCTCTTTCGATATACTGCTGAAGCTCCTTTGCGGAAAACTCAACGTTATCAGTAGTATCCTCGGGAACGAAAATCTGATACTCTGAAATATCCGTTCCTGCAATCAGGACCTTATCTACGTTCTTTCCGCTTTTTTCAACGAAATCTCCGCTGACTCCCGCAAGGGCAGTCTTCATGAGATACGCATCTCTGGAATCAACAGCTCCGTCAAGAGTTGTATCGGCAGCAATCTTATTCTCAACGTCATAGGAGCCCACAACTGCCCTTTTCAGAAAGTATGAGTCCATTGCATTTACAGCTCCGTCTCCGTCAATATCGCCAACAATCGAAGCTGTTTTTGATTCGGTTATCAGTGCGTTGCAGGGGATTGCTGTCAAAAGAAATGCCAGAAGGATAAATATTGATGCCGCTCTTTTCATAATACTACCTTTTCCTTACTGAATTTTATCGAATATAAGCATTTCCGAAATATGCTCTCGCTTATTGCAGAAATGAACACCGAAATTCATAAGATATTCGCCATAGTATGTTTTATCGCCGCACTTGTACTGACTGTCGGGGTCAAGTGCCATCATTTTGATATACTGATCGGGTCCGTTGAAAAGTCCGCGCTGGCTGTCGATACAAAGAATAACTCTGCTCTCGTCCTCGGAGATAAACTGAATTGCTGAGAAATCAGCCTCAAAGGGGGAAACGAGTCTGTAAAGGTCGCCCTTATGGAACACGTCCTCAAACTCTCTGTACTTTTCGATTGTCTTTCTTGACATCTCAAGCTCTTTTTCGGAGCAGTTACCGATATTAAGCTCAAAGCCGAGCTGACCGGGCATTGCTACGTTGCAGCGCATCTTGAAGGGAGTGATTCTTCCCTGTGTATGATTGGGACAAACGGAAACGTGAGCGCTCATTGAAGAATAGGGATATACCATGCTTGTGCCGTACTGGATACGGAGGCGGTCAACAGCATCGCTGTTATCGCTTGTCCATACCTGGGGCATATAATAAAGCATTCCGGGGTCAAAGCGTCCGCCGCCTGATGAGCAGCTTTCAAAAAGAACGTCGGGGTACTTCTGAGTAAGTGTTTCAAGTACGTAGTAGAGACCGAGCATATAGCGGTGGTATACCTCGCCCTGTCGGTCAGCGGGGAGTGCTGCACTGCCCACCTCGGACATATATCTGTTCATATCCCACTTGACGTACTCGATATTTGCACGGTCAAGAATAGAGGAAAGAGCATCAATAATATAGTCGCATACGTCACGTCTTGAAAAATCAAGGGTTATCTGGCTTCTTGTGGGAGTAGTCTCACGTCCGGGAGTATGGAGTGCCCATTCGGGATGATTTCTGAAAAGCTCGGAATCGGGGTTAACCATCTCAGGCTCAAACCAGAGACCGAAGCGAAGGCCCAGCTTATTGACCTCCTCTGCAAGCCAGCCGAGACCTGAGGGGAGACGGTCGGGGTTTTCCCACCAGTCACCGAGACCTGCACGGTCTGTTGTTCTTGTGGAGAACCAGCCGTCATCAAGCACCATTGTATCTACACCGATCTTTGCAGCATCACGGGCAAGGTTAACAATGGTATTTTCGTCAAATGTAAAATATGTTGTTTCCCAGCTGTTAAGAACAACGTATCTGGGGATATCTCTGAATTTACCACGGCAAAGACGGGTGCGGTAAAGCTTATGATAGATTCGGGACATTCCGGAAAGACCCTTATCGGAGTAAACAAGCACCGCCTCGGGAGTCTGGAAGCTTTCGCCCTTTTCAAGGACGAAATTGAAATTCTGAGGATTGATACCAATATAGGCACGTGCCGAATTAAAGGGACTAATATCTACACCTGCCGAAAAATTACCGCTGTATACGAGGTTGAAGCCATAAACGTTGCCGCAGTTTTCTGTTGCAGTGCTTTCACAAACAGCGATAAAGGGGTTATGTACTGCACCTGAGCAGCCGTTACGGCTCTCGATGCTCTGATTGCCGGGAACTATTTTTCTTCTTGTGATGCTTCTCTCTCTTACCCATGCGCCGTCCAGATGAATGAGGTCATGGTTCTCAAGATCGAGAATATCGACAGTTGCAGAAAATGCTCGGTTGATCTCTGCTCTCTCTCCCTCGTTTACGATTCTTGCGCTTCTTGCGATAGCATCAAGCTCCTCGAAGGCGGAGTAGGAGAGGTATACGTGCAGGTCCTTTTGGCTATCCTTAAGATGGATGATAAGAGTCTGCACCTTATCGCCATCCTCGCTATAGGTTGCGGGGAGTCCCTCAAGGGCGGGCTTTCCGTCTACTATCTCATAATCAACGTATTCAAGGCGGGTATAGTAGCTTCCGTCTGAATACTCTGCTCCGAGAGCAGGCACTCTAAGGTCTGCACTTCCGAAGGTGGAATACTCAAGAGGGAGCATATCCGTTGAATATCTGCCAAAGTCCAGAGGAGCAAGGGGTCTGAATTCAAGGGTTTCAAGCCAATCGAGAGAAAGCGGATGGGAAAGTCTTTTTCCCCAGTATGCATGGAGCAGCACCTTTTCCTCGAACACTGCCATAGCATACGTAGTATTCTTCGTTTCAAGATAGAAAATCTTGTTCTCAGTGTCAAATCTAATCATTTGCTTCACCTTTTAGTCAAATGTCTTTTATTCTTCTGTATCTGCCTTGGAGCGCACCATAAATGCATTGGGAAGGATTCTGCCAAGGTCGGGATGGAGGGAGCAGTTCTTATTAAGGACCTTACCCTTATAAGCAAGAGCAGTTGTTGCGCCGCCGTCACAGCTTGAGGCATTGACAACGTCGTACTTCAAAAGCTCCTCTGCAAGGTCGTCTACGGTACAGCCGAAGGAATGAGTGATATCTCTTCCGTCAATTACGATGAAAACGATAACTCCGTCCTCTCTCTGACCTACTGCGGTACGGGGCTGGATTCCGTAGCCTGATGTGCCTGAAACCTGCTTTTTGCCGTCTGCTATAAGCACGGGAGAAAACTGCATTCCGTCACGGATATTGCCGTATTTATCCCAGTTCTGAATATTACCTACAACAAGCTTATTTTCTTCTGTAAGAACGATGCTGCCGTAATGCCATGCATATTCGCCCCAGTAATGTCCCTCGGAAAGAGACATACCTACGACCTCACCGCCGTTTCCGTTTTCATTGGGGTCCTGGAAGCCGCTTGCATTTACTGCCGCAACCGCATCGTAATGCTCCATCATCTCAAGGATTCGCATTCCTGTGATTCCGGGATACTGAGTCATTCCGATATAAACTCTTGAGGGGTCATCAATAAGCATGATCTGTCCCTTATAGGAGGGGCCGACGATTTCGGAAACCACGATGCCCTCCTCGATATCGTTGATAAGGACTGTGTTTCCCGCATAATCCTTGCCGCCGACAGTCAGCTTCTTCTGACCGAGAATATCTTCAACCTTTACCGTGCTGTCCTCGTAGTGAGGGATATCCTCGTATCCTGCGCTGCCGTCGAGAATTACAAGGTTATCAAGACCGCCTACAATATCCTCCGTGGGATTCTTATTTCCCATGACGCTGTCTATGACGTCCTCGGGGAAGAATGCCTCCGCAAGCCACAGGTGGCTTTTGGTTGTCATGGCGGTTTCTATCCAGACTGTGCGCCAATATGAAATAAAGGTGTTATTTGAGTAAACAATAAAAGCGTAAAGCACGCTCATAAACATATAAAAGGAGATGAGAACAGTGAAAACAGTGACTGTTATCTTCATTCTCTTCTCTTTTTTCGTGGCAGGCTTCCTCTTTCTGACAAGATTAACGGTTTCTGTCTGCTCGGCCTGCTGATTTACTGTTTCATTCTGAGATTTATTTGACATTTTATCGCCTTTTTCCTCGTAATTCAGGTTAATTTCTTCCCTCAATTTTATCACAGCGACGTGCCAAAGTCAAGTCAATCAGCATCCATGTTGGTTTTTCGATTAATTTCGATTATATTAACATTATATTCGGAACTTGCTATTGCAATTTAAAAGAATCTGTGTTATTATATCTTAGAAGTGGTATGATTAATTGTAAGCTGCCTTCTGTCATATAATTTGATAAGGCGGTGCATTTCATTACTTTTTATGCCGCAAAGCGGCGGAATGGAGATAGATATGAAAACCGCAATACTTGGAGGCGGCACATGGGGTATCGCCCTGGCAAAGCTCCTCTGTGAAAACGGCAACGATGTCATTGTCTGGTCCGCTCTTCCGGCAGAGATCGACGCACTTAAGGAGACAAACAGACACGTTAACCTCCCCGGCGTCCTTCTTCCCAAGGAGCTTAAATATACAAAAGACATTTCCGAGGCTATCAGCGAAAGCAAGTATATTATATTTGCCGTAGCCAGCGCATATATCAGAGTGACGGCAAAGGCTGCCTCTCCCTACATCAGAGAGGATCACGTTATTATTGACGTTGCAAAGGGTATGGAGCCCGGTACTCTCTTCACAATGACTGAGATCATTGAGGATGAGATGAAAAAGTGCGGCGTTGCCTTCCCTCTTAAGCTTGTTACTCTTTCAGGCCCCACTCACGCTGAGGAGGTTGCAAGAGATATTCCCACGTCTATCGTTTCTGCCTGCACAGACGAGGCAGTTGCGGAGGAGGTCGGCCGTCTCTTCACTAACTCCTGCATGAGAGTTTACACAAACACCGACATCAAGGGCGTTGAGCTTTGCGGAGCCTTCAAGAATATCATTGCTCTTGCCGCAGGTATTGCCCGCGGTATGGGCTACGGTGACAACACCATCGCAATGCTTATCACCCGAGGAATCGCTGAGATGACCCGAATGGGACTTGCTATGGGCTGCAAGAGAAGAACATTCTCAGGCCTTGCAGGAATCGGCGACCTTATCGTTACCTGCACCTCCCGTCACAGCCGCAACAACACATGCGGTCAGTATATCGGTGAGGGTCTTACCTACGAGGAGGCCTCCAAGAAGGTAGGAATGGTAGTCGAGGGCTACTATGCTCTTGAGGCAGGTATGGCGCTCTGCGAAAAGATGGACGTTGAGATGCCTATCATCTTCGCAGTTTACGATATCGTTATCAAGGGTGAAAAGCCCGAGGACGTTATCCGCTCCCTTATGGCTCGCGCAATGAAGAGCGAGCTCGACTGATCAAGTTTTAAAAAATATTTTTATATAAGGAGACAACAAAAATGAAATCCCTGAAAATCATTTCCCTGTTGCTTGCAGCACTCATGTGCCTTCCCCTCCTTGCCGCTTGTGCGGAATCCGGCCCCCAGGTCGGCGGCACACGTCCCCCCAACAGCGGCCAGGCAGACGTTGGCGACTTCATCAGCGCTGACTACAATGGAGACGACTTCACATTCCTTCATCTCCGTCAGCTCGCAGGCACAAAGGACTATTACGGCGGTAAGTTCCTCGATTCCGAGACTTACGCAGGTTACACCCTTGAGGACGCAGTTTACGACCGTAACGTAGCTGTAGAAGAAAAGTACAAGGTTAACATCGTAGAGCGCATCGAAGATGGCGAGGAGCCCCTCAGCTTCCTTCAGACAGCAGCTTTCTCCGATGACTACACCTACGACGTTATCTACGGCTGGGGCTACAAGATGGGTACTTGTGTTATCGAAGGTCTCTTCGGCGACATCAGCTCTCTTCCCAACGTTGATCTTACCCAGGAATACTGGAGCCCTTCCTCCATGGAAGACCTTATGATCAACGATAAGCTCTACATTACAATCAACGATATCTCCATGAACAAGCTTGAATGGGGTAGCCTTATATTCTTCAACAAGCAGCTTGTTGATGACTATAACGTTACTAAGGATATGGATGGCAAGACATTCTACGAGCTCGTAAATGAGGGCAAGTGGACTATCGACAACTTCCTTAAGGCTGTTCAGCTCGTTAGCGTTGACCTTGACGGTAACGGTACAATCGACAACAACGACGTTTACGGTCTTGTTGACGGTGACGCTTCCGGTGCTAACTTCGGTTACTCCAGCGGTATCACACTTACAACAACTGCTGACGACGGCTCTTACCTCGTTTCCTACTACAACGACAACAACTACGCTCTTGCTACAAAGATCCACGACGTTCTTTATAACAAGAAGTTCGTTAAGTCCTACCAGGATCTCGGCAACAACGCTGACGTTCCCGACGGTATGGAAATCCACGAGTTCTACCGTTCCTTCTTCTCCAACGGCCACGCTCTCTTCGCTACAGGTACAGCGCAGATCACAGGCGAGTTCCGTGACATGGAGCACGAGTACGGTGTAATCCCCTTCCCCAAGCTCGATGAGAACCAGCAGAACTACATCAGCACCATCGACTCCAACGCTGCTATCTTCGCAATTCCTGCTACATACAGAAAAGACGTTGGTACAGCAACTCCCGAGAGAACAGGTGCTATCCTCGAGTACATGTCCTACAAGTCCAATCAGGTAGTTCTTCCCGCTTACTATGAGACACTTCTCAAGGGTCAGCGTCTTAACTCTGAGGAAGACCAGGTAATGCTCGACATCGTTCGTGAGAACATTCACTACATCTTCGCAGCAATGATGGGCGAATCCCTCACAGACATCAAGACAAACTATGAGGCAATGTGCAACTCTCCCTCCTCTGCAGCTTCTGCATTCAGATCTAAGTCTAAGGTAATGCAGGCAGCTCTCGACAACTTCTATATGGATATGTTGGCAGTTGAGGATAAGCTCGGCGGCTGATAATTTGATAATAAAAACCTGATGGCTTTTGCCATCAGGTTTTTTTTGCGCACAAAATGACTCGACAAATCGGAGTTTCAGCACTATGCAAAACCTTTTTTGAAAAAAAGGTTCTGCACTCCCAAAAACTTCATAAAAGAAATGGTTATGTTTTTTGCCCGTAGCCATTTTGTTTATTATTTATTATTTAACTTAAAATTCGGGTTTGTCGAGATGTTGCGTTGTGATGTAACATTGTAGGGGCGAGCATCGCTCGTCCTCATATCTGCATACGAACCAAAACAAAATTTGATGCACAAACAAACGCAAACGATACACATTGCCGTAGGGACCGGCGTCCTCGACGGTCCTCTGCAGACGCAACGACTCGCTGTGAATATCGTTTCGGTTCTTGTTCAGATATTTAGGACCGGCGGGAACGTCGCTCCCCACGATTTTGTTTTGCTGCAATCGCTTGTTTATCCATCGATTTATCGTCTGTATCGTGTGCTGATGTGAGGACGAGCAATGCTCGCCCCTACATTGTTCAATTTCAAACTCCCCGATAAACCCGAATTTATATAATCATATCAACAACAGATTTTTTGTGTATAGGTGGATTTTCGACGTTCTTTTCTTTCATCACGGGATAAAATTTTTATATGGTGTTTCGGGCGCTGTTTTTTCGTCTATAATATATCGGAATATTAATGATCGGAGATTCATATGATCAAAGGATGTCAGAAGAAAATCATTCATTTAAAGAATACGGGAAGTCCTTATTTTGAGGAGGCTTATTTTATTCTGAAGGACGACAGCACCCACCTCCTCTGCGAAAACGACATGGTCAAGGAGGCTCTTAAAATTGCCGAGTCCTCCTGCGCCAAGGGCGGCAAAAATTCAGGCTTTTTCAAGAATGCAATACCTGCACTTCTCGGTGCTGCAGCGGCCTCTTTTATTTTCGGCGTCATTCTGCTTTTTGTCGCCCTTTGACTACTATTGACAATAAAGAGACTTTAGTGTATAATTAATAAGGAATATTTTGTTCGTGATTCCACAGCACTTTAACATCTATTTCAATATTTTTTCCTTTTTCCGCCGCCCTCGGGAAAAGGAGGCATCCGCCCAAGATTTTTAATCTTGACTCAGCGGTTTTTTCGGTTATCTATTTATTGACTTTATAAAAGAAAGGTTACGGTTATTTATGGCAAATCATAAGCTTAAAGTTATGATGCTCGGCGGTCTCAACGAGATTGGCAAGAACATCGCTGTTCTTGAATACGGCGATGATATTATAGTTATCGATTGCGGTCTTGCCTTCCCCGATGAGGATATGCTGGGTATCGACCTCGTTATTCCCGACATCTCGTATCTTGAAAAAAATGCCGACCGTGTACGTGCGATCCTTCTGACCCACGGTCATGAGGACCATATAGGCGCTCTGCCCTACGTTCTTAAAACAATCAATCCTCCCGTTTACGGCACAAGACTTACCCTGGGTATTCTTGAGTCTAAGCTTGAGGAGCACAAGCTGAAGGGCACCTCAAAGCTTATCACCGTTGAAGCGGGAAGCGTTGTTCGTGCAGGTGCTTTTACTTGTGAATTTATCCACGTTAATCACTCTATCGCAGATGCCTGCGCCATCGCTGTGCGCACACCTGTTGGTACTGTTCTTCATACAGGCGACTTCAAGCTTGACGTTTCTCCCATCGACGGCGGCATGATGGACCTTACCCGTCTCGGTGAGTATGGCCGTGAGGGAGTTCTTCTCCTTATGTGCGAGTCCACAAACGTTGACCGCAGCGGCTTTACCCCCTCAGAAAGAAAGGTTGCCCGCTCTCTTGAGCACGTTTTCCTTAAGAATACAGACAAGCGAGTTGTTATTGCAACCTTCTCCTCAAACGTTCACCGTGTTCAGCAGATCATCAACGCCAGCGTTAAATTCGGACGCAAGGTAGCGATCACAGGACGCAGCATGGTCAACATCGTTGACGTTGCCGTAAAGCTGGGCTATATGAAAGTTCCGCCAAACGTACTTATTGACGTTTCCGAGATCAACAAGTACCCCTACGATATGGTGACCATCGTTACCACAGGCTCTCAGGGCGAGCCTATGTCTGCGCTTTACAGAATGGCATTTGCCGATCACAGCCAGATCGCCCTTACATCAAACGATATCGTTGTTCTTTCCTCCCATGCTATCCCCGGAAACGAGCTTCTTGTTGGCCGTATCATCAACGAGCTTTACAAGAGAGGCATCAACGTTTACCACGATGACCACGAGGTTCACGTTTCGGGCCACGCCTGCCAGGAAGAATTGAAGCTGATGCACAACCTTATTAAGCCTAAGTACTTCATGCCTATCCACGGCGAATACCGCCACCTCATGCAGCACAAGGAGCTTGCTGAGTTTATGGGCATGGATGCTCAGAACATTTTCGTTATGGGCATCGGTGAGGTCCTTGAGCTTGACGAAACATCCTGCACACGTGCAGGCACTGTTCCCTCGGGCCGTGTTCTCATCGACGGTCTCGGTGTTGGCGACGTTGGTAACATCGTTCTTCGCGACCGCCGCCACCTTGCTCAGGACGGACTTATCGTTGTAGTTGCAACTATTGATATTGATGAGAGAATCATCGTTTCCGGTCCCGACATCATCTCCCGCGGATTCGTTTACGTGAGAGAGGCTGAGGAGCTTATGGAGGAGGTTCGTACAATCTGTAACGACGTTCTCACAAAGTCTCTGGACAACGGAATCACCGAATGGACTCAGCTTAAAAACGGCGTGAAGGATGCCCTCACAAAGCATCTCTTCCAGAAGACAAAGCGCAAGCCCATGATTCTCCCCGTTATCATGAATATATAAAGCGTGAAAACAGTAAAGGAACACTTATGATCAAACACGTTATTATCTGGACTCTGAAGGATACCCTTACAGAGGCTGAAAAGGAAACAGTTAAAAAAGAAGCAAAGTGCGCTCTTGAGGCACTTGCGGGAAATATTGAGGGCCTTATCGATATCAAGCTCAACATCGATATGCTCCCCTCCTCAAACGGCGAAATGATGCTTGATTCCACCCTTGAATCAGTTGAGGCTCTTGCAGGATACCAGAAGCATCCTCTCCACGTTGCCGCTGCCGATACGTTCGTCCGCCCCTTCACCTCCCAGAGACTTTGCTGCGATTTTGAAATATGAGACCTGAGATCCTCTCCCCTGCGGGAGATTTTGAAAAGCTGAAAAGCGCCGTTTATTTCGGTGCTGATGCCGTATATCTTGCAGGCAGCCATTTCGGTATGCGTGCCGCAAGCGGCAATTTTACAAACGATGAGCTGAGAGAGGCTGTCAAGTACTGTCACGACCGAGGCGTTAAGCTTTACGTTACCGTAAACATCATGCCCCGAGACGGTGAGTATGAGGCACTTCGAGAATTTCTCACATTCCTTGATGAGATAAGAGTAGATGCTGCCATCGTTTCCGACCTTGGCGTTGCCGCACTTCTCCGTGAGTGTGCCCCCAACGTCCCTCTTCACGTTTCCACACAGGCAAGCGTTGTTTCAAGTGCTGCCTGCCGTGCATGGTATGCTCTCGGTGCTACGAGGGTAGTTCTCGCCCGTGAGCTTTCTCTTGAGGCTATCAAGAGAATCTGCCGAGAGATTCCCGAGGACCTCGAGATCGAGTGCTTCGTTCACGGCTCTATGTGCATTGCATACAGCGGACGCTGTCTTCTTTCTCAGCACTACGTTGGACGCGATGCAAACCGCGGCGCCTGCGCTCAGCCCTGCAGATGGATATACGATTCAAAGAGCGCTCTCAAAATGGAGATCGCTGAGGAAAAGAGATCCGAGGAGCTTCTTCCCATCATCGAGGACGGTGGCGACAGCTTCATTATGAGCTCAAAGGATATGTGCATGATCGAGCACATCCCTGAGCTTGTTGATGCGGGCATCCACTCCTTCAAGCTTGAGGGAAGAGTCAGAAGCGCCTATTACACAGCAGTAGTTACAAACACATATAAGATGGCTCTTGACAGCTACATGGCAGATCCTGAGGGATACGAATACGACCCCGGCCTCCTTCGTGAGCTTGAGTCTGTTTCCCACCGTGAATACGGCACGGGATTCTTCTTAAAGTCTCCCCACGAGGATGCAAACATCGTAACTGAGCCCGGCTATATCCGAGAGAAGGCTTATCTCGCAACAGCGGTTACTGACAGCGACAGCGAAGTCGGATCGTAGCCATGT
>JAZRRC010000163.1:0-17690 GCA_045650355.1 Candidatus Avispirillum sp.
TATCCTTGGGATATACAAGTCCTTCATCTTCGCAAAGAGTTGCTATCATTGAGAAGATGAACATAAGGGATGCAAGAAGTGTTGTTCCCTCGTTTACGTCAATTCCCTCAGGAGCACGGTTTTTGAGGCTTTCGGTACATACGCCGTTGCAAAGTTTGATAAGCTTTTCCGTATTGTCGATCTCCTCGGAAATGAGAGAGCGAAGTTTTTCCATTTCTTCTGCGGAAACGACAGGAATCGCTGCCTTTTCGGAGTCCTGTCTGTACGCATCAACAAGTGCGTCCACCATAAGATCTACTCTTTCGGTCTCCATATTCTTAATTCCGCGGTTATCGGAGAACAGAAGATAAAGAACGACCTGTCCGTCAGCTCTGTTATAAGTATTCGCAAGACTGTCTGCGCCTCTTCTGATCTCGGGCATACTCTCCTTATCGCAGGCAAAGCCGTAGCAGAAGCCAACAGTGTTGTTATCGCAAAGCTTCTGTGAAAATGCGGGCGCGGGAATTCTCTGATATGCATCTGTGAGGGAAATAATAAAGCTGTCCCAAAGGATAAGATCACCGTCAAGGTTGTTTCCCACAAAGCCTATGTCACGGATCTTTTCAAGCTTTTCAGAGAGCCCCTTCGCAATCGTACCGGCTTCCCTTCTGTATTCCTTTTCACATTTATTCCATACCTCGTGGAAGAATCCCTCATCAAGGAGGATGATCTGTGTCTGATACTTATCGACCACCTTTTTAAGAAGCTCATACTCACACAGTACCTTGATCTCATCCTCAAGATAAACTGTGGGAACTCCAAGCTCAAGGCAAAGCTCGCTCACGCTCATAGGAGAATAATATGCGGCTGAAAGGATCTGACCGGGAAGCTTTCTCTTTCTGAAAAGCTCAAGGAACTCCTTTGTAAGACTGCCGCAGTAAAATACGTTAAAATCAAAGGGGGTAGGATTAAAGCTCTTTTCTCCAAACTGTCTTTCCATTGCTATTCCTTCTTTCAAAATTTTTCTTGTTTTGAACAGATAGTATTTGACGGATTCGGGAGTAAGACCTCTTTTTTCGGCGATCTCTTTTACGGAGAGCTCGTTGAAATAATAATCAACACTGCACTCACGGTGATTCTTTGCAAGAAGTGCGATTTCTCTGTAAAGCACGGAGTAGGTTTCCTTCTGAACAGCGATCGTTTCAGGCGTGTCGGAAGCCTCGGGTTCGGCTATGCTATCCAGATCGCAGGAGGTATTTTTCGATCTGAGCTTCAAGAAATTCGCATATGTATTTCTCGCTACCTGCCAGAACCAGCCGTAAAATGCATCGTCACAGCGCAGGCGGTGCGCGTTTTCGATAACTGCCAAAGAAACGTCCGCACAAAGATCCTCCGCATCCTCTTTATGAGAAACACGGTACAGCGCCCATGCATAAAGAGTTTTGAGATTTTCGCCCACTAATTTTGCTGCTTTTTCTTTTGTCACGCTTCTCCCTCCTCTCATCAAATTTCTGCTCTTGAAAGCTGCTTTCGTTAATACAGTAGCAAAAAGACAGTTTCGGTTAGCGGATTTATGAAAATTTTGTATTTTTATTTTATCATAGGTTTTATTCGGTTTCAATATCAGTTTTATGGGATATAAATTCGGGTTTGTTGGGGAGATAAGGTGACAATTGTAGGGGCGGATATTATCCGCCCGATGCAAACATAAAGATTAAATCAATACGATACGGCGGCAGAAAAATGTTGGTTTATCGTAGGGGATGGCGCCCTCGACATCCATTATTTCTGAACGATAGCATCAAATTAAGAATACCTATATTTGATGTTTGGTTCTCGTGCTGATATACGGGATGTCGAGGGCGCCATCCCCTACCGTAGATTAATGTTTTAGTATGTGCTTCAAATGACCTTTGGGTTCATGTGCAGATATGCGGGCGGCTAATATCCGCCCCTACATCAATTCTAAACTCCCCTATAAACCCGAATTTGAAATTATTATACCTGCAACAGAAAAGGACCGCAATAGCGGTCCTTTTTTATTTTAAAATCACATGACAACTTATCCCGCAAGACCAACGGCTATGATTACGGAAAAGAATGCTATAATCATCGTTGCCCACTCAACTGTATGTAAATAACGAAGCACCTTTTCCTCAGCTTCATCTGAGGCTGCGCTGTAGATCATATTGTGTATAAACCATCCCGATACTATAAAATGTAATGCTATGGGAATGATCCCTATACCGATAAACGTCCCAAAGCACGCAATTACTATATCAAGCACGGCAAATATTGTCTGTACTACAGAGGTGATTTTCATATACTTCGCTATTATCTTTGCCTTTTGCGTTTTGAAAACCACCCGTTCTTTTACTTCATCATGCTCTCTTTTCTTGCCGATAAAAATGTTAATTCCTATGCCGACAGCTCCCACAAAGGAAACAAACCAGCATACCCCGAAATTGAACAACCAATGCCACCACGGACGGGACACTATGGTAATCATTTCTCCATCAGAGTCAGCCATATATACCTGGTAGGAATCAAAATACAGTTCTCCCGCGCTTATATTTGCGGTCTGATCATTTTCCCATTCGTACCCAAGCTGAAGGTCTTCTGCTTTTTCTTTCCCTATAAATTCACCTTTTTTTGAATTATAGATATATGCGTCCTCACCATAGATAATAAGCTTGCCTTCCTGCAGTTCAAAATACGTATTACGAATATAAGGCGTTGAAACGCACCATAGAAATTCACCTTCAAAAGTATATACGTTTACACTGTCGGCATCATCATAACACACATATATCTGCTTCAAGTCCTCGTCCATCCATACTGTTGAGATAACGTCGGGCAGGGTCATCTCCGACTGTATTTCCGTATAATTCTGATTATCTATCCTACAGATACCTCTGCCTATCGATCCAATACTTATACCGCTTACAAACAGTATTATACACACGGCATACATCACAAAAGAAAGTCTTTTCTTTTTCACAAAAACACCTCCATTTCCTAAATCATACCACATTTACAACCGTAAATCAAGAAAAAGAGGCATATCTTTCGATATACCTCTTTATGAGTTATGCTTTATTGTTATATTTCTGTGCAATTTTCAAAGTATGTATCATAGGTACGATAAGCACTCCGAGACAGAGGTTTCCGACAGCGTGGATTATATCAAAATATAATCCGGCACTAACCCAGGCAACAGTCTGCTCAAAGGAAAAGCCCATCAAAAGCGCCTGCACCGGTGAATATATGATACCAAAGGAAAGGCCGTGCAATGCACAGACTGAGCAATACACGATAGGGGCAAGCCACTTAGGCATACTCTTTGGAAGAAGCATGACCACAGCCCATAGCACTGTCCATACGTAAAGATATGGTACCCACCACACGCCGAAGCCTGTGACAACACCGTACACTATCACGTATATGTATATAGACCACAGCGCCTTGAATCGGTACACCACAGTTGAAGCCACGATAAAAACACCTATAAGATGTATATTTGGCAATGCCTCCATTGCAATGTCAGACACCAGCATCAAAGCTCCCAGCATTGCAAAGATGACCGTCTCACGGACTGTCAGCAGCTTATTTTTCGATTTTGAAGGAGTATTCTGCACCATTTTCGATATCAGTTTTATCAACGCCGCTCATAGCGTATTCACCATTTGCGTAAAATGCCCAGTAGGTTCCCGTCTTTTCGTAATCGGCCTCGATGCCGTTTACCTTTTTAACGTAAAGTCCGTAGTCGCCGTCCTCGCCCTCGATAAGTCCAAGGCCCATAAGAGCTGCGCCTACTGTCTTTTCATCGGTATTGATGATAAAGACCTCTTCTTTTCCGTCCTCAAGAACAACCTTGAAGGTGAACTGCTTTTCGCCCTCACCAAGCTCTGTCGCAGCAGAATCGGTAGTATCTGCCGCTGTGGTAACAGCATCGGTTGTTTCGGGAGTTTCACCCTCGTTCTTTTTACATCCTTGTGCAAAAAGTGCCACGGCCGCAACAAGCACAATGCAAAGAATGAGTGCAAAAATTCTTTTGAAATTTCTCATTTCTTGCTTTCTCCTTTTATTGAGATATATTAAATTGTTTTCTTCCCTACAACCGGCACTCGCGGCACTTTTCGGGACGTTTTATCGGAAAGTATTTCGACTCGGCGCGCTCTCCTCACCTTCTCGGTCTCCCAATGGCTTGTCCCCGAATTGCGGCTTCGGGTAGAGGAAAGTTTTGATGCGCCTCACGGCGGCGGGCCCGTGCAGGAATCACACCTGCTTCCATTCCGACCTATTGATTATAGCATATAATATTTAAGTTATCAATAATATTTATTAAGAATTGATAAAGTGTGTTGAATATTGACAATTCAGGTGTATAATGTACCTACTGTACAAAGAAAGGACTTGCGCATCAAAAGTATACATATGAATATTTTAAAGGAATTTTTCGGCTTCGGAGGATATCAGCGCCCTGCCGAGGGATATATGTCCCCCGAGCATCTTATATTCGTTTCCGCCTTGACTGCCCTTATGATACTCTTCGCCGTTAGCTTCGCTCTGAAAAACAAAAACAGTGATGAAAAAACGAGAAACCGCGTGCTGATAGTCTCGGCGATACTTATCGATTCCATCGAGCTTTTCAAAATAATTATTTTTACCCTCAGAGGAGGAGATCCTCTCAGCTTTTTATATAATCTTCCTTTGTTTCTTTGCAGTATTCAGCTGATTACGATCCCTCTCGCAGCCTTCTCAAAGGGCCGAATAAAGGAAGCCTCCCTTGATTTTATTGCAATATTCGGCATTCTCGGAGCCATTCTCGGCACCTATTTTGCGGGGAACAACTACGGTACCTACCCCGTTATTTCCATTGACAACGTTGCATCGGGACTTACTCACTGTATCGCAGGCTTTGTTTCTATCTACATACTTATAACCCGTATGTCAAGGCTTGATAAAAGAAATATCCCCTGCACTCTTGCCATCCTCTTCGGCTTCTGCGGTGCAGCTTATATTGCAAATATTTTTCTCGACTGCAACTATATGTTCCTTTCCCGCGGAGACGGCACACCATATGACCTCGCCTTCAATCTTGTCGGCGGAAATCCCATACTTTATCCCCTCTTCGTGATTGCCCTTTTCGTAATTTATATCTTTGCATTTTACTTCGTTTATTACGGAGTAAAAAAAATTGCAAAGAAATAAGGATTATAAAAGCCGGTGCATTAGTATGCACCGGCTTTGTTTTTATGCCATATATCTGTCCTCAGGCTCGTATTTGCCCTCTTCTATAATGTCAACGGACACAAATCGCAGATAATCTCCGCAGTCTTCATATTTAAACTCGTACACATGGCTTTCAACAGTTTTTGAAAAATCCGCATAGCTCTGAACCTTCACAGTTACAGTATTCCCTTCTCTTTCTTCGGGGAATACATAGGTCATACATATTCTTCCACCATGTCCCCAAAGCTGAACATTACCGTTTTCATCTATCATAGACTCGGGAATATGAAAATCATCAGCACCAAGTATGTCTTTTGCAGCTTTTTTGTATTCATCTGCAGTATTCAATTTCGAATTTTCATCACCGGTAACCAACCAAAGATACTTGATAACGTCATTTTTATAGTTATCACTCTCTGAAGCATTGATATTTTCTATATAACTCTCAACACTTCCGTCATAGAAACCAAACAAGGACAACCAATTTCGTGTGTAGGTGACAGCATCGGTATCTTCACCGTTATTGCCGTAATATTCATATGCACCGATACCGCTCATAGTGACAGCAGCAAATCTTCCGAGGCAAAACTCGATGGTATATTCTCCCACAGGGACAGTAGTGAGGCTGCTTTTCTTTATCTCAATCTGCAGCTTAAGTACACCTTCGCTGTAGGAAAAGCTATAGCTGCCAAACTCGAAATCCTTATAGCTTTCAAGTACTCCGCACAAACATCCGAGATGATTTTCAAGAACAAGGGTATCCTTATTGATAAATGCAGTTGCCGCAGTTGCCAAACAAGTATCTACACCTTCAATATGCCGAAGCTCATCCAAAACGTCGTAAATCTCTGCGGAGTCCTCGGGCAATCCGGGCTCTACCGCAGTATACGTGCACTGTTTATCCGCTGCCCAAATAACTACACTTGCTCTCAGATTCACCCTATATTCATCACTTACAAAATATGAATAAAAATAAGCTCGTTCCTCTGTTACGTCCACTGCTGCGAGATTATGAATGAAGTCTTCTCCGTTCTCTGCATACTCTTTTACAGCATCATATGCCGCAGTACCGTGACCGTTGATAAGCTCGGAAACACTTGGAGCAAATTCCCCAATAACCTCTCCTTTTTCAAGGTCAACCAGAGCTGCACGCATCATACGAACTACGCCACCAAAAATATTTTCGGAATAAACATCAGAGTAAATCAGCAAACACAGCTTTTCATTTTTATCAAAGGTAGCTGTGAAGGATCCGACATTATCAGCATGGAAATTATTGAGTCCATCGTCTTTAGAAAGATATATTACAGTATTTCCATTTCCACCGATTATGCTTACAGTTTCTCCACTACCACACACACTCCAGTTTTCATTATTGTTTTTTGCAATACAATAGGGTATAAACTTTACCTCATTACATTTCAGTTCATTCCCCGAATAAGAAAAACTTACTTGCGCATCTCCCAAGGATCCGAAATTGCCCTTTGCAACAGAAACAAAATATTCACCTCTTATGCTTGAAGAACCATTTTCATTTACGTAATAGTGATTTATTCCGCTGTCAACGAGCGGCTTTTCCAAAATCCACTCTTCTTCAATTCCCGAGAGAGCTTTCTTTGGGAGCTTGAATATCTCTTTTCCGTAATGAAGCACGTAATAATATTCGTCGTCTCCCGTAAAGGTCATTTGGGAATCAATAAATTCCAACGGGTCTTCAACCGCTATTTCTTTAAGCTTTTTTCCGTCAAAGACGTACAGCGCTTCCTCACTGACACCCGTTCCGCTGTTCGTCGGTAAAATCAGAACGTGGTCTTTTGTGCCGTCTCCGGTGATATCCGTATTATAATACTTAGTTCTTGAATCAACGTGGAAAATATAGGACCCATTAAAAGGTATGACGTCGTCTCCCGCGAGAAGCACAAGAGATACGTTTTCTCCGCCTTTTTTGTCCTCCTCGTTTTTGGCGCACAACTTCACGCCGTCTTTATTACTCCAAAGGACAACGGGATAATCGTCTACTGAAACATTTTCTTCTTTTTTAGTCTCTTCAGGTTCCTTCTCGGGTTCTTGATTATCATCTATCATCTTTAATCCAATGACAAGGCCCGAAACGATACAAAGCACGGCAACTGCGCAAATTATGATAATACCCCGTTTCTTTTTCTTGCCTGTATCAAGAATATTATCAATACGCTCTCCTACTGCTTTTTTCTTAGGATTGAATCTCGTTGTAAGAGCAGTTCCGCCCTTGCATTCACGGGCAATGCTGAGCATATTTCTGCCGTATGACAAAGCTTCTTCCTCACTTTTACCGCGGAGCACCGCTTCATCGCAACTATGCTCAAGTTCTCTGTCAAATCGTTCAACTGCTACGTATACAAGAGGATTGAACCAATGAACGGCATTTGCCACAACTGATAAAAGCTTTACAACTACGTCTCTACGGCGATAATGACAAAGCTCATGAGAAAGCACGTCACAAAGCTCACCTTGTGAAAGGGCTACGTCGGGCAATACGATTCTTTTTCTGAAATATCCCGCACAATACGGACTCTCATTTACTGCATTAATATACAGCTTTGGCGCTTTTTTTACGCCTGCTCTTTCGCAAAGTTCCTTATATGTTTCAAAAACCTCTCCGCTTGCCTCTTTAAGATACTTTTTACTCTTTACAGAAAAAGCAGTATAAGCAATTATATTTTTACCTGTAAATACTACCGCACCTATAACCCATATACAAAAAGCACAGGCAAAAACAACATCAGAATTAACTTCAAATCTTTGTTCGGTTTGTTCGGTTTCTGTCTTAATTTCGGATTTATCGGGCTTTTTGTCTACGGGAGTGTCGATCTCAGTCTGCATCTGTCCCGAACCGTTGATGACAGGTATATTCTCCGTCTCTTTATCTTCCTCAGGGACAGTCTGCACCGGCGCTTGAACGAGAGTATCACCCATTTGTGTTTCACCGGATATCAGCTTATCAGTTTCCTCTTTTTCAACATTATCGCTGACAGGTTGCATTTGCACAGGTGTAGCGGGAAGAGGAATCTCAACAAGAGACGGCAAAAATATTCCGCCAAATGGAACAGCAAGGCGAGCTATAACGATAAGCCATACTATATACCTTGCACGGGCAGAAAAATTACGTTTCATTCCGCCGGAAATTGAAAGCAACAAAGCAATTACCGCGGACATAATTACGCTTATACACAGAAGCTCTAAAATAAACTCTTTCATTATTTTCCTCCCCCTTTATTTTTGATCTGTCTCATCCTGTTTTCGATAATCACGGAAAGCTCGTTCAGTTCTTCATCTGTAACATCATAGGTTTCCATCAACGCCGCAACCATTTGCGGAAGTCTTTTACCTGAGTTTCCAAGGAGAGCCTGTGACTGACCGGATATATACTCTGATTCAGAAACAGCAGGAGAAAATTTATGATAATAAGACGTTCTGTCTGCCTTAACAAATCCCTTCTCCTCAAGGCGTGAAAGGAGCTTATGAACTGTAGGAGTCTTCCAGGAACGCTCATCTGCAAGTTTTTTTGCAATTTCTCCTGCTCTGAGAGACTCTGCGCTTTCCCACAAAGCTTTCATTATATCAAGCTCTCCCGCAGGCAATCTTTCAATTTTCATATATTTCCCCTCCTAACCGTTTACTACTTGTCTACAGTTTTATGTTAACACACTTTAGACATTTTGTCAACAGTTTGGCTGCAAAAAAGCTGTTGCATTTTATTGCAACAGCTTTTTTTCATTTTTCTATTATAAAGCTCTTCTTATTTCCCTTTTCGCCGTAGATTACCTCAACGGTTACGGGGACGTCGGATTCTACTGTGATCTTGGGTGCTTCATTCTCGTTTTCACGTGCCTCACACATAAGAGTGAGGGTTCCCTCTGTGCCGAAGGGGTATTTTTCAATACCGTGGCGCTCTGTGAGGTTAACGTGCCATGTTATCTTATTATTCGCTGCATCGGGCTTGATGCCGAAAACGTACTCAAACATTATGGAAATAGGACCAAGTCCCGACCAGCCTACAAAATTGGGGCGGGAGTTATCGCCTCTCCACGGCTTTCCTTCGTGCACAAACTCGGGAGCGTAGTTTTCAAAGAGAGTATCGGTCTCTTTATAAACCTCAACTGTTGAATAGAGATAATCCTTGCCTATCTCATGAGAAAGGTCGAACTTCTCGTAAGTATCAAGTCCCTTAAGCACCATATAGGTTGTGGGGGGCCATACTCCGCCGTTCCAGTAGTCGCCCTCGGGGGAGTATTCCTCCATATCGCGGGAAAGTGCAGGAACACGGTTGGGAGTTTTGAACTCGTTTTCGTTTTCAAGATGGGCGATGAGTCTCTCTGCTCTCTCGCCCTCTGCACACTTTGCAAGAAGTCCCCAGTATGCGCCGATATGCTTTACGCCGCTGAACTTTCCGCCTCGCCAGAGGTCATAATAAAAGCCTGACTCCTCGTCCCACAGCTTTTCGTTGATGACTTTAAGAAGCATATTTCTTTCTTCAGTCAGCTCGGGGATAAACTCTTCTTTGCCAACTATCTTTGCCATTTCAATGAGGATATTACAGTTGTTCAGCTCCTGCATACATGCATCCACCCACACAGAGTGACCGTGGCTGTACATTGTATGGTATCCCTTATCAACACGGCGGATATTATCCATGCCGCATCCCCAGCCTGTGGAAAAATATGTTCCGTCGGGCCAGGTGTGGAACTCACGCATCCAGCGGTGGTATGCCATAAGGGGCATAAATATCTCGGAAAGGCGAACCTTATCACCGAAATTCTGATAATACTCCCATTCGCACCATGTCATAATATCGGGACCTGTTGCAGAGGGGTCGTGGCGGGTAAAGTGGTCCTTGCCTGTCCATTCCTCGATCTCGCGGCAGATAAAGCCGTCTATATGCTGATGGGAATAGAAGTTATCAAGAGTTTTCTGGAACTTGAATATTCTGTCCGCATATTTGCCGAACATGAGCATAAAGGAGGAATCCCACATAAAGATACAGCCGTTGAAGGCGGTATCGATAAAGTTGGAAACAAACCCCGTATTAGGAACAAGCTTCAAAACGTTTTTGAAGCCTATCTCCCATGCCTTCCAATAACAATTTATGTAGTCCTCGTGTCCGTCCCAATGGGGAACGGGAAGTCTGTCCCTTGCATCCTCAAAGGTAGGCACGGGAACGTCCTCGGGACACGCCTTCCTTTTTATAAATACGTTTTCCTCAACGAGAGGATTTTCCGCGTGGGTAAACTCCGCATTCTGCTTGAAAAAATCAAGACCGTAATAATCGATATATTCCATACGTTTATTCCTCAATATTTCCCTTGTTCTTCCATTTATCCTGCTCGTACCAAGCTTCCCCCAAATAATCATTCCATACTATTTGGACAGCTCCGTACTCAATTTTTATCTCAAAAAACATGGTGTCTTTACCAGAGGCCTCCATTATGAGATAGTGATCTCCGGCTGTTATGCTATTTATAGATATCCCTTTTTCTGCATCAAGCATAAAGTTTTTAAATGCACGGTCATCATTTATTGAAATCGTCGGCATATCGATTTTTGTTCCATCGGGATAAATCATTGAACACTCAGGAAACTTGAAATACATTACACGGGCTTGGCTAAGCTCCATTATTACAGTATCAGCCTCCATATCACAATCGAAAGGATTGAATACAGTACCCTTATGAACATTCAATCGTTTGATCGTAAATATCAGATCATTTCCTTCTGATCTGACTTTTGCAAACGAATCATGAAATGAAAAATCATTAGGATTATTTGAAAACATTTCTTTCATATTATCTAAACTTCTCAGCCTCGCCCTGTGCGAGAGTATCGCATCTCTCGTTGTAGGGGTGGCCTGCGTGGCCCTTTACCCATACGAACTCGATCTCATGGCGGTCGCACTGGGTGAGAAGCTCGTCCCAGAGCTCGGGATTAAGTGCGGGAGATTTATCAGCCTTTTTCCAGCCTCTCGCCTTCCAGCCCTTTGCCCATCCCTTGGAGATTCCGTCAACAACGTATTTGGAATCGCTTGTGAGCACGACCTGACAAGGCTCCTTCAGGGCCTTCAGCGCATTGATGGTTGCAAGGAGCTCCATGCGGTTATTTGTGGTCTCAGCCTCTCCGCCGCATATCTCCTTTTCCTTACCGTTATATACAAGCACCGCCGCCCAGCCTCCCGGCCCGGGATTTTTCTTGCATGAGCCGTCGGTGTATATCTCTACCTTTTTCATATACAATACCTCTGTCGAAAATCTTCATTTTCATTATATATGTATAATAGCATAGCCGGATTATAATTTCAATGTTTTTCCTAAAAAACTGAAGCTTAATATGTTTACTTTGACAAAAATTGGTGTATAATAGAGGGGTATGGTATTTATATCCTTTGAATTTCTTGTTTTTTGTCAATTTCTTATAGTATTTTGCACAAAAATTATCGTATTTGATATTCAAATTGTGCAAATGGGAGAAAATGATGCATTTTTTTCGGGTCTGTTGACAAGAAAATTCTTCAATGATATAATAATCATGCGCGCGTCCGGTCTAATTGGTATAGTTATGCCAATTTCGGGCTCGCATAACTTCGTATGACCCGCGGGCAACCGTGAGTTGTATATAAACATTTATCACCTAAGAAAGGAGAAACAGGATGCCTACCTTTAATCAGCTTGTAAAGCAGGGCAGAAAGGACAAGACATACAAGTCCAAGACCCCCGTTATGCAGCAGGGCTTCAACACAATCAAGAACAAGCCCATCGATCAGCATGCTCCCCAGAAGCGTGGAGTTTGCACAAAGGTTTCCACCACTACACCTAAGAAGCCTAACTCCGCTCTCCGTAAGGTAGCAAGAGTAAGATTCACAAATGGTATGGAAGCGTGGACTTACATCCCCGGTATCGGACACAACCTTCAGGAGCACTCCGTCGTTCTTATTCGCGGCGGCCGTGTACGTGACCTGCCTGGTGTACGTTACCACATCATTCGCGGTACTCTCGATACTCAGGGCGTTGCTAACAGAAAGCAGTCCAGATCCAAGTACGGCGCTAAGCGTGCTAAGAAGAAGTAATTAAAACCTTCTCTGCACTACCCCGCAGTTAAACTGCGACTCCTCGAATAAAACATTTCATTCGTTGCGAGGGTGACAGATGTTTATATACACCTGACACTTTATTTGCACACAACGGAATTCACTTTTCGAGTACCTATGATAACATTAATATTAATGAAGGAGGGAAGTTCGATGTCAAGAAGAGGTCAGATTTCCAAGAGAGATGTACTGCCCGATCCTCTTTACAACTCCAAGGTTGTAACTAAGCTTATCAACAACATTATGCTTGATGGTAAGAAGGGCGTAGCTCAGAAGATCGTATACGAGGCTTTCGCACTCGTTGAAGAAAAGACCGGCACAAACGCACTCGAGGTATTCAATGAGGCTCTCGAGAACGTAATGCCTGTACTGGAGGTTAAGGCTCGCCGTATCGGCGGTTCTAACTACCAGGTACCTATGGAAGTAAGAAGCGAGAGAAGATTTACTCTCGGTCTCCGCTGGATCACACTTTACGCTAGAAACCGTGGTGAAAAGACTATGGCTGAGCGTCTTGCAAACGAGATCATGGATGCTAAGAACAGCACAGGCGGTGCTTTCAAGAAGAAGGAAGAAACACACAGAATGGCAGAAGCAAACAAGGCATTTGCTCACTACAGATATTAATCTGCTGCCCCTGCTAATACTGATAACATCAAGGAGATTAAATAATGGCTAGAGATTATTCCCTTGAGCGTACCAGAAACATCGGTATCATGGCGCATATCGACGCCGGTAAGACAACAACTACCGAGCGTATCCTGTTCTACACAGGTAAGACTCACAAGATCGGTGAGACCCACGAGGGTTCTGCAACCATGGACTGGATGGAGCAGGAGCAGGAAAGAGGTATCACAATTACCTCCGCTGCTACTACTTGCTTCTGGAACGACAACAGAATTAACATTATCGACACTCCCGGACACGTTGACTTCACTGTTGAGGTTGAGCGTTCTCTGAGAGTTCTCGACGGCTCCGTTACTGTACTTTGTGCAAAGGGCGGAGTTGAGCCCCAGTCCGAGACTGTATGGCGTCAGGCTGACAAGTACCGCGTACCTCGTATGGCTTACGTTAACAAGATGGACATCATGGGCGCTGACTTCTACCGCGTTGTTCAGATGATGAAAGATCGTCTTAAGGCTAATGCGGTTCCGATTCAGCTTCCTATCGGTGCTGAATCTACATTTAAGGGTATCATCGACCTCATCACTATGAAGGCTGACGTTTACTACGACGACCTTGGTAAGGATATGAGAGAGGAAGAGATCCCCGCAGATATGATGGACAAGGCTGAGGAGTACAGACTCGCTCTCGTTGAAGCTGTTGCTTCCACAGATGACGAGCTTATGGAAAAGTACCTCATGGATGAGGAGCTCACAGTTGAGGAAATCAAGACTGCACTCCGTAAGGCAACAATCGATAACGCTATCGTTCCTGTTGTTTGCGGTACATCTTACAAGAACAAGGGCGTTCAGAAGCTTCTCGACGCTGTAATCGACTACATGCCTTCTCCTCTTGACATTCCCGCTATCAAGGGTATCAACCCTGATACTGAGGAAGAGGAAGAGAGACCTGCAGACGATAACGGCCCCTTCTCTGCTCTTGCATTTAAGATCATGACTGACCCCTTCGTTGGTAAGCTCTGCTTCTTCAGAGTTTACTCCGGTACAGTTGCAGCAGGTGAAACTGTTCTCAACTCTACTAAGGGTGGTCGTGAGCGTATGGGACGTATTCTCCAGATGCACGCTAACGAGCGTAAGGATATCGACCGCGTTTACTCCGGTGATATCGCAGCTGTTGTTGGTATCAAGAACACAACAACAGGTGATACATTCTGTGATGAAAAGGCTCCCGTTATCCTCGAGTCTATGGAGTTCCCCGAGCCCGTTATCCGCGTAGCTATCGAGCCCAAGACTAAGGCAGGTCAGGAGAAGATGGGTATTGCCCTTTCCAAGCTTGCTGAAGAGGACCCCACATTCCGTACCTACACAGACGATGAGACAGGTCAGACCATCATCGCAGGTATGGGTGAGCTTCACCTCGAAATCATCGTAGACAGACTTCTCCGTGAGTTTAAGGTAGAGGCTGACATCGGCCGTCCCCAGGTTGCTTATAAGGAAACTATCCGTCGTGCTGCTGAGTCCGATACTAAGTACGCTCGTCAGTCCGGTGGTAAGGGTCAGTACGGTCACGTTAAGATCAGAATCGAGCCCAACGAGCCCGGCGCAGGTTACGCATTCGAGAACACTGTCGTTGGTGGTGCTATTCCTAAGGAGTTCATTGGTCCTGCAGAAGCAGGTATCAAGTCTGCTATGGAGAGCGGTATTCTCGCAGGCTACAACGTAGTTGACGTTAAGGTTACTCTCTACGATGGTTCTTACCATGAAGTAGACTCTTCCGAAATGGCATTTAAGATCGCCGGTTCTATGGCGTTCAAGGATGCGATGAAGAAGGCAGACCCCGTTCTTACAGAGCCTATCATGAAGGTTGTAATTATTACTCCCGACGATTACATGGGCGACGTTATCGGTGACGTTAACTCCCGCCGCGGTCAGATCCAGTCTATGGATCCTCTCGGTGGCGCAACACAGATCAACTCTATGATTCCCCTTTCCGAGATGTTCGGTTATGCTACCGACCTCCGTTCTAAGACACAGGGTCGTGGTCAGTACTCCATGGAGCCCGATCACTTCGCAGAGTGTCCTAAGAGCATTCAGGAAAAGGTAATGACAGCTCGCGCAAAGTAAGCTGTATAAAAAATTAGCGCAAAAATAATTTATTATAAACAAAATTCATTTTTTGGAGGATTACTAAAATGGCAAAGGAAACCTTTGAAAGAAACAAGCCCCATGTCAACATTGGTACTATCGGCCACGTTGACCACGGTAAGACAACTCTTACTGCAGCTATCACAAAGACACTTTCTCTCGGTGCTGGTAACGTTGAGTTCATGGCATACGACCAGATCGACAACGCTCCCGAAGAGAGAGCTCGTGGTATCACAATCAACACAAGACACGTTGAGTACGAGACAGACGCTCGTCACTACGCACACGTTGACTGCCCCGGACACGCTGACTACGTTAAGAACATGATCACTGGTGCTGCTCAGATGGACGGCGCTATCCTCGTAGTTGCTGCTTCCGACGGTCCTATGCAGCAGACACGTGAGCACATCCTTCTCGCTCGTCAGGTTGGCGTTCCTGCAATCTGCGTATTCATGAACAAGTGCGACCTCGTTGACGACGAAGAGCTTCTCGAGCTCGTAGAGATGGAAATCAGAGAGCTTCTCTCTGAGTATGACTTCCCCGGTGACGATATTCCGATCATCCGTGGTTCCGCTCGTGCAGCTCTCGAGGCTGGCAACGACGATTCCGAGGCAGCATACGCTCCCATCAAGGAGCTCATGGCAGCTGTTGACGAGTACATCCCCACACCTGAGAGAAAGTCTGACCTCGACTTCCTCATGCCCGTAGAGGACGTATTCTCCATCTCCGGCCGTGGTACTGTTGCTACTGGTAGAGTAGAGAGAGGTACAGTTAAGGTTGGTGACGTTGTTGAGATCGTAGGTCTCTCCGACGAGAAGAAGAACACAACAGTTACTGGTGTTGAGATGTTCCACAAGCTCCTTCCCCAGGCTGAGGCTGGTGACAACATCGGTGCTCTCCTCCGTGGTGTAGCTAAGAACGAGATCGAGAGAGGTCAGGTTCTTTCTAAGCCCGGTTCCGTACACCCCCACACAAAGTTTGTTGGTCAGGTTTACGTTCTTACTGAGAAGGAAGGCGGACGTCAGAAGCCCTTCTTCTCCGGCTACAGACCTCAGTTCTACTTCAGAACAACAGACGTTACAGGTACAATCGAGCTTCCCGCTGATGTAGACATGTGCCGTCCTGGCGATAACGTTGATATGACTGTTGAGCTTATCACACCTATCGCTATCGAGCAGGGTCTCCGTTTCGCTATCCGTGAGGGTGGTAGAACAGTTGGTTCCGGCGTTGTTGCTTCCATCATCGCATAAGTTGAACTAATACCTTATAAATTATCGGCCACGGGCTTTGCCCGTGGTCGTATAATATATAAATAAATTAATACATTATCTTTGGGGATTGGTGTAATTCCATACCGGCAGTATAGTCTGCGAGCTTTGGCTGACAGGGTGCGATTCCCTGACCGACGGTAAAGTCCGGATGATAAAAGATATGTGCCTTCCCCGCTTTTTTGCGGGCTTTTTTATTGGCACTCCCCCTTTGAAAGGGATCATTATGAATAAAACAAGCTCTATCGTTCACGTTAAAAAGCTTTGCGCTGTTGCAATGCTTTGCGCACTTGCATTTATCGTTTCCTTTTGCTTTCCCATCAAGGTTCAGTTTCTGACCTTTGATGCAAAGGACGCCGTTATTGCTATCGGCGGTATGTTTTTCGGACCTCTTGCTGCTCTTGCAATGTCTTTAGTAGTTCCCTTCCTTGAGTTTATCACCTTCAGCGATACGGGAATTTACGGCTTAATTATGAATTTTCTTTCCAGTGCAGCCTTCAGCATTACGGCTTCTCTGGTATATAAATATAAAAGAAAAATGAGCGGTGCTGTTATCGGTCTTATATCTGCAGTTTTTGCTATGGTTGCCGTTATGATGATAGCAAACCTCTTTATTACACCCTTCTATATGGGCGTAAGCCGAGGAATGGTGGTTGATCTTATTCCTCCCCTGCTCCTCCCCTTTAATGCTACTAAATCCGTTCTCAACGCAGCTCTTGTGCTTCTTCTTTATAAGCCCTTTACGTTGGCACTCAGAGCAACCAACCTGGTTCCCAAGGGAGATGCACCGAAAAGAATCTCTCCCGTTTATACTGTCGTAACCATTATTTGTGCAGTAGCACTTCTTATTATTGCCTTTGTGGTATATTTCACGGTTCTTGGCGGATCATTCGGCTTTTCAAACTAAAAACTAAGAAGGTATTTGGTGATTTTTTATGAAGAATAAGCTTTTACTTATTGTATTTCTCTGCTCTATGATCCCTATCGTTGAGCTGAGAGGTGCTATTCCTCTCGGTGCGGGTATGTCCGAGATCGAATGGGTTTCCGAGGTATTCAATATGGATTCCGCATCCTCTCTTCCCTGGTGGCTCAACTATCTTGCCTGTGTTATAGGTAATATGGTGCCCGTTCCCTTCATTCTCGTTTTCATCAAGTCTGTTCTTAATTTCATGAGAAAAGGACCTAAGTTCTTTTCAAAAATTGCTCTCTGGCTCGACAATAAGGTACAGAAGCATGCCGCTAAGTTTGAAAAATCACAGTTTATCGCACTTGTTCTTTTTGTTGGAATCCCTCTTCCCGGCACAGGCGCATGGACAGGCTCTCTTA
>JAZRRC010000164.1:0-6970 GCA_045650355.1 Candidatus Avispirillum sp.
ATCACGTCTTTCGTGAACCTCGCGCCGCTTTGGGAAGCTACTCTCCGCTACGCTCCGTTTCGCTTCCCAAAGCGTTTCTTTTAGACATGAAATGTGTATACAATCCTCTTGCACAACTGTATACAATCTTGCTCTTGACAGCCCACATCGACCCGCTTATCTGCACAAGAACGAAACGATATTCACAGCGAATTGTTGTGTCTGTAACGGGCCGATGTGGGCATCGGCCCCTACGAAATACCAATTGCGTTTCCCCATCAACCCGAATTTGAATGCTTTAATTGTATGTAAGCTGAAATTAATGATAAAAAACCTTAAAATAAAAATTTACGGTTTATACATTGCAAAAAGTAAAAATATGTATTATACTATAATTGGTAATATAGCGGCTTTAATTTTGAATGAAAGGAACAGATTTATGGGATTTTTCAGTAATTTCTTCGGAATGAGAAAAGATATAGGAATAGACCTCGGTACTGCAACCGTTCTTGTTTACGTTCAGGGCAAGGGCATTGTGCTCAAGGAGCCGAGCGTTGTAGCTATCGACAGAAATACAGATAAGATACTTAAGGTAGGTAAGGAAGCTCAGCAGATGCTGGGAAGAACTCCCGGTAATATCACAGCTATCCGTCCTCTCAGAGAGGGCGTTATCAGCCAGTATGAATATACCCTCAGAATGATCCAGTATTTTATCAAGCGTGCCTGCGGAAACTCTATCCTTGCGCCCCGAGTTATCATCTGCGTGCCCAGCGGTATCACAGAGGTAGAGGAGCGTGCCGTAGTTGATGCGGCAACTCAGGCGGGTGCAAAGAACACATACCTTATCGAGGAGCCCGTAGCTGCGGCTATCGGTGCGGGAATCGATATTTCCACTCCCAACGGTCATATGATCGTAGATATCGGAGGCGGTACCTGCGACGTTGCGGTAATTTCTCTTGGCGGCGTTGTAGTTTCCGAGTCCATCAAGGTAGCGGGAGACAAGTTTGACGAGGCTATCATCAGATACGTGCGCCGTCGCCACAACGTGCTTATCGGCGAGCGTACAGCTGAGGAAATAAAGATCAAGGTCGGATGTGCATGGCAGAGAGAGGAGCCGAGAGTTATCGAGGTTAAGGGACGCTGTCTTGTACAGGGTCTTCCCAAGGTGGTACAGATTTCCTCCCTTGAAATGCCCGATGCACTTGAGGAGCCTATCACAGCTATCCTCGAGGCGGTTTGTACAGTAATTGAAAGAACACCTCCCGAGCTTGTGGGAGATATCCTTTATAACGGTATCGTAATGACAGGAGGCGGAAGCCTTCTCTACGGTCTTGACAGGCTTATTGCAAACGTAACAGGCATCAAGACAAAGATTGCGGATAAGGCAGTATCCTGCGTTGCTATCGGTACAGGCCTTTCTCTTGAGAATATCTCAAGTATCCCCGAGGGCGCAATCAACATCTCACGTCAGAGACAGAAGCAGAAATAAAAAAACAGCACCCCTCGGGGTGCTGTTTTTTTATTGTTTAAGTTACAGTACCGAGCCACTGAACCCACTGCTTATAATACTTGGGCATGGGGTGGAAGTCGTCTGTAGTATATGCGGCACCGAAAGCGCCGTGGGAGTCGCTGAAAATTTCGTTAACGTCAATATATTTAACGAGGTTTCCGTCTGCAAGGCTTGCGATGAAGGAATTGATCTGACCCAGTCTTGTGTTGTTATAGATGGAGTCCTTCTCGCTTCTTGCGTGAGAAATAAGGAGGTTTGCGCAAACGTATATCTGAGCCTCGGGCTGAGCTGCGCGAACCTTATTGTAAAGGTTTGAGTAGGTTCTCTTGATTCCCTCAATCGTGCCGCCAATCTCGTTGATGCCAAGCATGATATAGATACGCTCGTATTTTTTCTGTCCGAGAAGGGCCTCAAGCTTTATTTCATAGGAGGTGCTCTTAACGCTGACAGACTCGGAAAGTGCTCGGGATGCGGTCATTCCTCGTGTTGCAAAAACGTCTGCATTGCCGATGCCGCCGTAGTAAAGCAGACCGAGAGTTCTTGAGTCACCGATGAAAAGGGAGTTGTCAAACTCCGAGGGGGAGACGGGCTGAGGAGGAATATAATCCTTGGGAGCCTCCGTTGCCGCAGGGGGCTGAGTAACGGGGGCCTGTGTAACAGGCGCCTGTGTTACGGGAGGTGCTGTCGTTACAGGTGCGGCTGTAGTCTCCGGAGGGAGTGTGGTTACGGGGGTTGTAGTTTCAGGCACCGTTGTTGACGGAGCAGTAGTATCGGGAATTGTTGTTTCTTCTTCTTTTGTTGTTTCGGGGAGCTTTTCATCCTTGGGAGGAGCGGGCTTTTCATCTTCCTTCAAAAAATCAAGACCCGAGAGAATACCCTGCACAACTTCTGTGTTTCTGACGTAAGGGTAGCAGGAAAAGACTGCCGATACAGCCAGAAGAACACAAAGAACAGCGATGTATTTTTTATTTATCATAACAGTCTCTCCTTTCTTTGGGTTATATTATTTTACTCTTTTGTTTGTCGAAATTCAATGGTATTTGCATACAAACAAAATTAAGATTTCATCCCCAAACTGAGCAAATTATAGAGAAATGCTTTAACGGTAACGTATTTAAGCATATTAGAGTTTATCGTGGACGGTCGCTTATACAGATAATCGGAATATACGGCGCTTTAAAAAGCTTTAAAAAAGGGTTCACTAAAGATAACTTTAGTGAACCCTTTTGATCCCTTGCAGGGATTTTTATTTATTCTTATGTGGGGTCATTGCCGAGCAGATTGGTAACTACGAGTCTTCTTGAACCGCCGGGGAAGAAGAAGTATGCGGGGTTACCTGCTTCGAGATCGAACTGATCGGGAACTGCAGCGTGATACTCAGGGTAAGAGCTTACATTCATTCCTGTGCTGAGGTAGTACTCAAGGAATGCATCTGCACGATTCTTGTACTCAGCTCTCTGCTCCTCTGTACCGTTAACGTAGTAGTCAACGTATGTTGCGCCGAGACCGAGGATCTCGAATGCATAGAAGAGGTTATTAAGCTTTGATGTTGTGTAGTGAGAGTTTGTTGTAGCCTCTGTATCGTTTTCCTCAATAGCTGCGAGGAGGAGGTTTCTCATTGTCTCGTAGTTCTCATTGAGGTAAACAACGGAAACGAAATCGTATGCACGGTCATAGTTACCGATGTAGCAGTAGGAGGAGTCCTGGTTGCCGCCCTCAAAGCCGACAGCGTTACCTGCTTCCTCATACATCTGGATGAGAGTGTAGATGTTTTCCCAGCCGCGTCCGTAGCACTCATAGAGGTAGGACTTGAGCTTTTCATCATACTCCTCGAGAGTCATATCGGGGTTGAACATAACGATAGAAGCAAGATAAGCCTTTACGTTCTCGAAGAGGTAGCCGCGACCGCCGCTTCCTTCGTAGAAGAAGCCTGTGATGCCGTGCTCGTTGAGCCACTTGATATCGTGGAAGATGGTGTAGAAGTTGGGGATATCAACGAACCAGAAGTAGTGAGACTCGGGGTAGTACCAGAGCCAGATCTCAGCGCCGCTCTGATCGCAGAGGGCATCCCACTGATCGATTCTGTCCTCGAAATCGGAGTTGGGGAAGCCGAAGAAGGAGAGGTTGTCCTCACAGTCGTCGCTGCCGAGGTGGTGGTTTGCGCAGTTGAAGCCTGCGAGCACGATAACGAGATGATCGTCGGGAACAACGTCCTTGGGCATTTCTCTTGTGTAGATCCATGTAAGAACGTCAAGACCGGGGTAATATTCCTGGATGTCTCTTGCTGCCTTATTTGCGAGCTCGAGGTAGAGACCTGTACCGGTCTTTGCTCTGATCTCCTTTGTACAGTTACGGCAGGTGCACCAGTTTGCGTTATCGTTTGCGGAGAAGGAGTAGCAGTTTGTATTGTCCTGATACTTGATGGGATAGCCGCGTGCCTCGATCATTCTGATAGTATCAACAAAGCCGGAGAAGAGAGTAGCGTACTTGCTCTTATCGGTTGCGCAGGGCTCCCACTTTGTTTCGTCGTGAAGCTCGCCGGAATTATACTTTGCGAAGTATCTTTCCTCAAGAGTCATTGTGCCGTCATCCTCAGGCATTGTACCTGTACCCATTGCCCAGTAGTAGGAGTAGGAGTGGATGTTGTTGAATACGGGGCCAACGAAATCGCCGTAGTATTCAAGGCTTCTGGTTTCGTTCTTGTAGTTGTAAGACTGAGAACCGTTAAGTCTGCGTGCAAGGTAACCTATCTCACGGTTGCCGCCGGGGAATGTAGACTTTGTGTGTCTGAATCTGTAGGAGGGAACAAATGTTACGTCTGTATCCTCGGAGATGTCAACGCATCTCTGCTTATAAACAAAGGTATAGTCCTTGGATGCAAAGGAGATGCCGAGATAGTTCTCGATGATCTCGTATGCTGCGTACATGCATCCTCTGTGAGTACCGTAGATGTAGAGGTTGCCGTTCTCAACGTAGTACTTGTAGCCCTCGTGGCCAAGCTCCTCGCCAAGCTCGGTGTCGTCAGCGATCTGGTAGATATAGATGCCGTGATCACCGGAAGCTGCACCTCTCTCGATGGGGAGAGCAGTGCCTGTAGCCTTCTTTACGTACTCATAAAGAAGCTCGGTTGCATAGTAGAGGTTGGAATCGTAAACCGCATCCTCGGGAATAACGAGAGCGAAATCCTTGATGGAAACGCCGCCGATTGTGAGGTTATAGAGCTGCTTGCTGTTTTCAAAGCTCTCTGTTGAGGAAACACCTGCGTTGCAGAGCTTAAGGGAGTAAGCATCCATTGCAGTAACCTTGCCGTCAGCGTCAAAGTCAGCTGCGGAGGAGTTGATATCCGCGCTGCCTGCTCCGGAGAGTGTTACCTTAATGTTGTAGGAGTCCATTGCGTTCATGGATCCGTCGCTGTTAACGTCACCAAGAGAGAATGTCTCGTCCATCTTGAAGCTCTGTGTGAGAGAAAAGTTGTCTTCGTCGAGAACTTCGGGGTTGTACTGAGCTGCTGAGCAAACGCCGCAAAGAGCTGAAAGAAGCATCACAGCACAAAGTGCGAGAGAAAGAATTCTTTTCATTGTTCAAATTCCTTTCTGAAAATGTATAATTTTACTGATACACATTAATTATAACATACAATATTTATATTTCCTATTGAAAAATCATTCGCTTATATGTTAAAATCATAACAAGAGCAGGAGGGATATGCATGATTCATGAGTTGTATACATCGGGAAAAATGCCGAAGATATCGGTGCTTGCCGTGGGATGTGCGGAGGATATGTCCTCAACCCGAAGCGGCCCCATAAAGAGAAACGTTTTCGTTATTCACTACTGTATTGCAGGAAAGGGATATTATCTTGAAAATCCCGTGTCTGCGGGGCAGGGCTTTTTCTTTCTGCCGGGAGAAACGGTGGAATACCATCCCTCTGCAAGTGATCCGTGGAAATATCTCTGGTTTATCATAGATACGGATAATCCCGAATATTTTTTGAAATATTATAATGCCGATCCTAAAACGAGGATATTTTCCTATGATTTTATCGACGTTATCGAGGAGCAGCAGAGAATAATCAAGCGAAGCAAGGAGTTTTCCATAAGCCCCGTTGAGGGTCTGCTCATTTATCTCAATATATTGAAGCATCATACGGCGCAGAGGGGCGGCGGAAAGGCAACGGTATATGCCATGTCCGCAAGAGAATATATTGAATCGAACTACCATATCCGTCCTTCGATTACTGCCCTTGCAAACCATCTTAATATCAGCCAGTCCTATCTTTACCGAGTTTTCTTTGAGGAATTCGGAATGTCCCCCAAGGAATATCTGAACCGATTCTGCATGGAGCAGGCGAAAATGCTTCTGCGAACAAGCGATATGAATATCTCCCAGATAGCGGCGGCGGTGGGGTATACGGATGTTCTTGCCTTTTCAGCCTTTTTCTCAAAGAGAAAGGGATGCTCTCCCACGGCATACAGAGAGCGTACTAAAAAGGCTGAGCAGAATATGTGAAAATATATACAATTGTTGTACTTGACATACAAAATTACATGTAGTATATTGTTTGTAAAGAGATGATTTTGATTTCACCGGTCCCTGTCGTGAGCAGATCAACTGGAGTGGAACCATTCATCTCTTTATCTGTTTTAATATTAAAAACACTTTGTCCATCAAGCGAAACTTACGGTATTCAAATAAAAAATAAAAACAGTTGATTTTGATATAAAGCGGTGTTATAATTAATACATAAAGAAACTGAAAGGAAGTATAAACCAATGAACAAAGTTCTTGTTGAAACAAGCGCACGTCACGTGCATCTTTCTGCAGCTGATATCGAAACACTTTTCGGTGCAGGCGCAACACTTACACATAAGAAGGACCTTTCCCAGCCCGGTCAGTTCGCTTGCGAGGAGAGAGTAACTCTCGTAGGCCCCAAGAAGTCCATCGCAAACGTTATCATCCTCGGACCTGCTCGTCCCGCAACACAGGTTGAGGTTTCCTTTACAGACGCGAGAACTCTCGGCGTTGCAGCTCCCGTTCGTGAGAGCGGCGACGTTGCAGGCAGCGCTCCCTGCAAGATCGTAGGACCCTGCGGTGAGGTTGAGATTTCCGAGGGCGTTATCGTTGCAAAGCGCCACATCCACTTCACTCCCGATGAGGCAGCTGCTGCAGGCGTTGCTGATAAGGAGATCGTTTCCGTAAAGATCGAGTGCCACGACAGTACAACTGTATTCGGCGACGTTGTAGTTCGTGTTAACCTCAACTTCGCAGGTGCAATGCACATCGATACAGACGAGGCTAACGCAGCTTGCGCATTCGGCCTTTGCTACGGCGAGATCATTAAGTAATTTGTACATAATAAAAGAGGGCTGTTGCATAAAGCGACAGCCTGTCTTTTTTAGTGAAGATTTTTGTAATGTGGGGGATGCACCCCCACGCCCCTGCCGGGCGGCAAAAGAATTTCGCGCCTTGCGAGGCGCGAC
>JAZRRC010000165.1:0-6203 GCA_045650355.1 Candidatus Avispirillum sp.
CGACAAGGGCTCCGCGCCCTTGACTGCGCAACCTTTTGAAAAAGGTTGTCGAAAACTTCAAATTATTTTCTCTTATTTTTAAAGTTTTTTGGGAGTGCAGAGGAATTTTTTGCAAAAAAGTCCTTTGCGTTTTCTACTCAAAAAAAAGCGAATTCACAAATTGCAAACCTTATTCTTTGTTAAACGGAATAATTTGCAAAATTTCTTTACATCCATGTCCGTTTGTGATATAATTTAATTAATTATGAGAATTAGTGGGAGGAGTGTCTATGGCTAACATTATAAGAATCGCTGTGGGTGATATTCTTGAGCTGAAAAAGCCTCATCCGTGCGGTGAAAAAACCTTCTCCGTTATGCGCATCGGCAGCGATATCCGCATCGTTTGCCAAGGCTGCGGACGTGATATGACCCTCCCTCGTATAAAGCTTGAAAAGGCAATAAAGAAAATCCATCCGAGCGGAGGCTCCAATGACTGAAAACAAAGAAAAATTCTACACCCCTCTTGCGCCCAGGACGTCGATTCGAGACTTCTGGCTGGACTTCATAAAAAACAAAAAATATCTTCTCATCTGCTTTGCCACCCCTGCACTTCTCACCCTCCTTATGTATATCTGCTTTCAGGTATACCCCATCGGCGAGGCAAGCGTTCTCGTTCTTGACCTGAACGGTCAGTACGTTTATTTCTTTGAGGGTCTGAGAGACATCCTCCTCGGTGACGGAAGCCTTCTCTACTCCTTCTCCAGAGCGCTGGGCGGTGAGTTTATCGGCATTTTCGCCTACTATCTCTCAAGCCCCTTCTCCATTCTCGTTGCCCTCTTCCCTAAGGAATATATCACGGAAGCGCTCCTTCTCATGTTTATCCTCAAGGCAGGTGCCTGCGGTCTCACCTTCGGTATCTACATCGAGGCTACAAGAAAGAGAAACCGCATCGCAACAGTTCTGTTTTCAACAATGTATGCCCTCTGCGGCTTTGCCGTAGTTATGCAGCACAACACCATGTGGACGGACAACCTTATCTTCCTCCCTCTCGTTATGCTGGGTGTTGAAAACATCATCAAATACGGCAAATACAAAATGTTCATCATCTGCCTTTCAATGGCGATCTTCTCAAACTTCTACATCGGCTACATGATGTGCATTTTCGTCTTTATATACTACTTCTACTACTACTTTGCCTGCTCCCCCGAGGAGCGCAACCCCCGTGGCGAGCGTCTCCATTTTCTCAAAGCAAGCGGCAGAATGGCGCTATTTTCCATTATCACCATCGCAATATGCGCCGCTCTTCTCCTTTGCACCTACTACTCTCTTACCTTCGGTAAGACAACCTTCTCCAGCTCAAACCTTCGTCCCAGCCAGAAGTTTGACTGGCTCGATATGATCCCGAAGCTCTTTATAGGCTCCTACGACACCGTGCGCCCCGAGGGTCTGCCCTTCCTTTATTCAGGCACTCTCACCCTCCTTCTTCTCCCCCTCTATTTCGTGGCTCCCCACGTTAAGGCCCGTGAGAAGATAGCATCCGGTATCGTTATCCTTATCTTCCTTTGCAGCTTCAACTTCTCCAATCTTGACCTTTTCTGGCACGGTATGCAGCGCCCCAACTGGCTCAACTACCGTTACAGCTTTATCCTTTGCTTCTTCGCTATCCTCCTTGCATATAAGGGCTTTGAAAGGCTTCGTGATATAGGCTACAAAAAGCTTATCCCCGTTTCGGCAACCCTTTGCCTTATCCTTCTTATACTGCAAAAGCAGGAGTATGAGAACGTTCACGATTTTGCCACCGTCTGGCTCTCCCTCGGCATCATCGCAATTTATATGGGTGTTCTCAGAGGCGTTGCAAGTGAGAAGTTCGACGTCAATCGCCCTGCTGCTCTTGTTCTTTGCGTTCTCGTTTGCGCAGAGATGTTCGGCGGCGGTCTTCTTAATATGAATTCCCTGGGTCTTGACGTTGTTTATTCCACAAGAACCTCTTACCGTACCTTTATCGACGGACTCACCCCCTCCGTTGAGGCGGTGAAGGAGGCTGACCCCACCTTCTACCGAATGGAGAAAACCGTTCACAGAAAGACAAACGATAACTTCTCTCTCGATATGAACGGTCTTTCTAACTCTACCTCCACTCTTAATTCCGAAACCATCAAGCTTCTCAATTCCTACGGCCTTTCCTCAAAGTCCCACTGGTCAAAGTATCTTGGCGGAACTCCCGTTCTTGATACAATCTTCGGTGTGAAATACGTTATTGCCGAGAGAAATGATGAACAGATACTTGAGCTTTACCGTGAGACCGACTACGGCGACGATGACTTCACAGTATGGGAAAATCCCTACGCCATGTCTATTGCCGCAGGCGTTTCAAAGGATCTCAGAAAGCTCAGCACACAGGATTACCTCTCCGCTCCCGCACTTATGAATGCCACAGTTACGGCAATGCTTGGTGAAAAGGAAACCGTTGAGGTATTCCGCCCCACAAACACATCTATTTATGCCTCCTGCGACAACTGTGTCCGCACAAGCATTGCAGGTCATATCAAATATACTCCTCAGGAGGTGGGACGCACATCAAGATTTACGTTCTCCATTAACGTTGACAGCGAGGACGTTATCTATATGTTCATCCCCACAGAATATCTCAGAGAATGCTATCTCTATATCAACGGACTGAAAAACGGCTCCTACTTCGGTAACGAGTCTGACAGAATCGTTGAGATCGGCTCCTTCGAGGTTGGCGAAACTGTTACCGTTTCCCTTGAAATTCTTGATGAGGCCGCATATCTCCAGGAAGCCGAGAGCTATTTCTACTATCTCGATTCCAAGACCTTTACAGAAAAGGCGCCCCTCCTTTCCGAATCCTCATTTATGATCCACGAGTATTCCGACGATCGCTTTGAGGGTACAATCAACGTTCAGAAGGGCGACGAGCTTATCTATACCTCCATCCCCTACGACAAGGGCTGGAAGGTTTATGCCGACGGCAAAGAGGTTGAAACCGAAAAGCTTATTGACGGCGTTATCGGCTTTGAGCTTTCTTCCGGTGAGCATCACCTTGAAATGAAATACCGCCCCGATTGTCTCTATCTCGGCTCATTCGTCACTATTTCCGGTCTTATCGCCTTCGGCGCTATCTGGTTCTGCGATGAATATATGAGAAAAAAGAGACTTGCCGAGGGGGTCGCCGTATACGTTATTCCTCCCCGAGGGGATGCAGGGCTCGATGATATCCCCGTTCTCCCCGATCCCGACGTTTTTGAAGAGGATTTCTCCTCTTCCGATGAAGCTCCCACAGAAACCGTTGATCCCGAAAAGGTCAACAGCGACGGGGCTTGCAAGATTTCTGCAGATGCAGAAAATACTCCCATTGAGGACAAGGCTGAGGAAACTTCGGCAGATGCAGAAAAAACAGACGACAGCGAGGAAAATATATGATCTACTGTCTTACAGGCGAGCTTTTATACCTCAATGCCACAAATATGACCGCAGTTATTGACTGCGCAGGCGTTGGCTACAAGGTCTGCGCCTCAGGAAATGCAATAACCATGCTCTCCTCAAAGGGCGAGGGCGCAAAGGTGAGAGTTTTCACCTATATGTCTGTCCGAGAGGACGCTGTTGAGCTTTACGGATTTGCAAATGAGGAAGAGCTTGATCTCTTCAAGCTTCTCATTTCCGTTTCCGGTGTCGGCCCCAAGGCTGCAATCTCCATCCTTTCCGTAATGTCGGCACAGGAGCTTATCAACGTTATCGTTGCAGAGGATGCAAAGGCGATCTCACGTGCCCCCGGTGTAGGTGCAAAGACTGCCGCAAGAGTTGTCCTTGAGCTTCACGATAAGGTTGAAAAGAACTTCTTTGTATCAGCGGCTCCTGCCCCTGCAGTTAAGGGCTCCAGAGCCTCAGCAAAGGCAACGGGACATCTTTCCGATGCCCGTGATGCCCTTCTCGTTCTCGGCTACTCCCGAAGCGAGGTTGCCAATGCCCTCACGGGAATCGATGCAAAGCTTGACACCGAGGAGATCATCCGAATTGCTCTTGCCAAACTCATGAAGTAATTGAAGAAGAAAAACAATGAACGATTTTATTAACGACTTTGATTTTGAAAACAGAATAGTCGAAACCTCCTATACCGATGAGGACAGGGATAATGAAATTACCCTGCGCCCCGATTCCTTTTCGGAATATATCGGTCAGGAAAAGGCTAAGGAGGTTTTGAAGATCTATATCGATGCGGTTAAGATGAGAGGCGATACTCTCGACCACGTGCTCCTTTACGGCCCTCCCGGTCTCGGTAAAACTACCCTTTCCGGTATCATCGCTCAGGAGCTGGGTGTTAACTTCCGTGTCACCAGCGGTCCTGCCATTGAAAAGCAGGGAGATCTTGCCGCCCTTCTCACAAACCTCGGTGAGGGCGACGTCCTCTTTATTGACGAGATCCACCGCTTAAACAGAAATATTGAGGAGATACTCTATCCTGCAATGGAGGACTTCTCCCTTGATATTATAATAGGAAAGGGCCCTGCTGCCCGCTCCATCCGCCTGCCTTTGCAGCATTTCACCCTCATCGGTGCAACAACGAGAGCAGGTCAGCTCACAACCCCTCTGCGCGACCGATTCGGCGTTATCCTTCGCCTTGAGCTTTACTCCCCCGAGGAGCTTGCGAATATCGTCAAGCGAAGCGCAGGAATCCTTAACGTTCCTATCGATGACGAGGGCGCTCTTGAGATCGCATCCCGATCCCGAGGAACTCCCCGTATTGCAAACCGACTTCTCAAGAGAGTCCGTGACTATGCTCAGGTGCGAGGCGACGGTGAGATCACTCTTGATATCGCAGTTGCCGCTCTCAAAATGCTTGACATTGACGAGCTTGGTCTTGACAACACAGACCGCAGACTTCTCGAGACAATGATCAGGTTCTACGACGGAAAGCCCGTCGGTCTTGAGACTCTTGCCGCAACCGTCGGTGAGGAGGCAATCACCATTGAGGACGTTTACGAGCCTTATCTCATGCAGATAGGATTTATCTCAAGAACTCCCCGAGGCCGTCAGGTTACCCGACTTGCTTACGAGCATCTCGGCATTCCCTACCGCCCCGACCCTGCGGAGGCTTCACAGCTGAAGCTGGACGAGCAGTAAAAACCACATATTTTTCATTTTAGTTATTCATTTTTCATTTTATATAACGGAGGTACTTAACAATGTTTGTTTCCCCTAAGCTTTCACTTTCCGACGTACTCGGACGCGGCTATACAGAGGCCGTTGCACGTGCCAATGATTTCCTCGGTCTCATGTCCTACGACGAGACTATGGCTGTCGCTAACGAGAAGATCGACTTCTATCCTGAGTGTGCTCAGAAGAGAAACGATGAGCTTCTCGAAAAGGTAGGCACTGTTATCATCGAGGGCTTCTCCAACAGCGAAAAGGGCGCAGCTACAAACGCTTTCGCAAATGCTACCAACACAGATATGTCTCCCGTTACAGGCTTTGGCAACTTCCGTATCGGTGAGGACGGTAAGCTCTACCTCGTAGGTAAGAGTGAGCACTACCACACTCCCCTCGGCCACCGCTTCAACGGCTACAAGCTTATCGACAATGCCCGCAGAATCGGCGTTCTTAATGCTACACATAACAACACCCGCGGCTTTATCACACGTCTCATGGAGACTCGCATCACACAGATGGCAAACGGCATCGATTGGGATGACGAGGCAGCAACTGCGGCAATGAAGGCTTCCACAGATAAGAAGGTCCTCAACCGTGTTATCAACCTTGAGACAGGCTCCCTCGCTTGCGAGGCAGGTCTTAAGATGATGCTCGCTCGCTTCTACAAGCTGGACCCCACATTCCCCGAGCCCAAGTATGCAGGCAAGACTCCCGTATTCTTCATCATGGGTGATACAAAGGGCGGCATCGAGGCTAACTACCACGGTACAACAATCGTTGCTCAGACTCTCCGTGGTCTCTGGCCCCAGATTAGAGAAAAGGCAGCTCACGAGGAGCTCTACAAGGTGGTTCCCGTTTCCATCAACGATATCGCTGACTTCGAAGCTAAGATGAAGGAATACAACTCCGGTAACTACAAGACTTGCGGCTTCTGCCACGAGATCATCCTTATGAACTACGGCGGAATCCGTCTTACTAAGGAATTCCTCAACGCAGCTTACGCTCTCTGTAAGGAATACGATACACCTACAATGTGCGACGAGATCCAGTCCTGCATG
>JAZRRC010000166.1:0-6350 GCA_045650355.1 Candidatus Avispirillum sp.
GGTTAAGAATCTTCTTGAGCTTATGTGCCCCGTTCACGAGGAAAAGAACCTCATCGGTGCACGCTGGTCTAAGCTTCTTATCAATGCTACCTTCTCAGGACTCGGAACTGTTCTCGGCGGTCTCTTCGGAGACGTTTCCGAAAACCGCGATGCAAGAAAAATCGCTATCCGCTGTATGAAGGAATGTATCGACGTAGGTCATGCCGCAGGCGCTGTGTTTGCACCTGTTCAGGGCAAGAACATCGTTAAGCTCTTCTACTACAAAAACAGCTTGAAGCAGGCTTTCGCAACAGCACTTCTTCCCATTGCAATGAAGAAGCACCGCGATATTGAGCCCTCAATGCTTCAGGACCTCAAGAACTCAAAGCCCTGCGAGGTTGATGCAATCAACGGCGTAGTCTGCCGCTTCGGTAGAAAGTACAACGTTCCCACTCCTATTAACGACCGTATCGTTGGAATAATCAAGAAGATCCAGGAGGGCGAGCTCTCCCCCGAGGCATCCAACATCCGCTTTTTTGATGAGCTCCTTTAATAAAAATTCAAAAAGCAGCACCCAATCGGTGCTGCTTTTTTATTTTTGCATAATTTGCTTGTTACTTATTGCATTTTTGTTCAGATTCTGTTAATATAACACTATATTTTCAAAAAGCACTTTTTCCACACATATTAAAGAAAGGAAGGTCAAACTATATGGATGGAAATACAATACAGATCCTTGTGGCAATGGTCATTTATATGGCTGCTGTTATTCTGATCGGTGTTCTTTACGCTAAGCGTGCAAATAAAAATTCAGAGGAATACTTCCTCGGCGGCCGCTCTCTCGGCCCTTGGGTGACAGCAATGAGTGCTGAAGCATCCGATATGAGCGGATGGCTTCTTATGGGTCTGCCCGGCGTTGCATACTGGTGCGGTCTTGCTGACGCTGCATGGACTGCTATCGGTCTTGCTATCGGTACTTATTTCAACTGGCTCATAGTCTCTAAAAGACTTCGCCGCTACAGTATTCAGGCAGGCAACTCTATCACTCTCCCCGAGTTTTTCTCAAACCGCTTCAGAGAGAAAAAGAAGACTATCATGCTCCTCTCTGCAGCATTCATCCTTATCTTCTTCACCGTTTATGCGGCAAGCTGCTTCGTTACATGCGGAAAGCTTTTCTCTACTCTCTTCGGTCTTGACTATAAGGTGATGATGCTCATCGGTGCTGTGTTCGTTCTTCTCTACACTATCCTCGGCGGATTCCTTGCTGAAAGCGCTTCTGACTTTATGCAGGCTATCGTTATGATCACAGCCCTTGCTGTTATCGTTATTATCAGCACAGTAAATGCAGGCGGTGTAGGCGCAGTTATTGCAAATTCTAAGGAGATTCCCGGATTCTTCGAGTTCTTCGGTATGGCAAGCCCCGCCCTTGACGAGGCAGGCACACAGCTTACCGCAGGCAACAATGCTTTGTTCGGTGAAGCGGCTCCCTACGGTATTCTCACTATCTGCTCAACCCTTGCCTGGGGTCTCGGCTACTTCGGTATGCCTCAGGTTCTCCTTCGCTTTATGGCTATCAGAAAGGAAAACGAGCTTGCCCGCTCCCGCCGTATCGCTATGATCTGGGTAGTTATCTCCCTGGGTGTAGCAGTATTTATCGGTATCGTCGGCAGACAGCTCTTCCCTGTTGAGCACCTTACAAAGTCCGCTGCAGAAAACATCTTTATCACACTTTCAAGAAGCTCTCTCCCTCCCATTCTTGCAGGCTTCGTTATGGCAGGAATCCTCGCAGCTACAATCAGCTCCTCCGACTCTTACCTCCTTATTGCGGCAAGCGCATTTGCAAAGAATATCTATCAGGGTATGATGAAAAAGAACGCAACAGACAAGCAGGTTATGACAGTTACACGTATAACTCTCCTTTCCCTTGCTCTTATCGGTATCCTTCTCGCCCTTGATGAGAAGAGCGTTATCTTCAGCATCGTTTCCTTTGCATGGGCAGGCTTTGGCGCAACATTCGGACCTCTCGTTATATTCTCCCTCTTCTGGAAGCGCACCAACAAGCCCGGTGCCATCGCAGGTATGGTAGGCGGTGCGGCTATGGTATTTATCTGGAAGCTTCTCATTTCAAAGCTTGGCGGAGTTTTCGCAATCTACGAGCTTCTCCCCGCATTCATATTCTCATCTGTTCTTATCGTTGCAGTTTCTCTTCTCACAAAGGCTCCCTCAAAGGAGATCGAAGAGGATTTCGAGGCGGTACGCTCAGCAAAAGCAGAATAATATTTTCCAAAAACAGCTTGCAACCCTGCAAGCTGTTTTTTGCGCATTATGATTTGTTTTTGTACACTATTTGTTGCATAAAAAATCCTCGTATGATATAATGCTGTTATATTATTATGAACGAACATAAAATCATAAAAAAGGAGTAGCCTATGAATCCTATCATTATCACTATTCTTCTGTTTGTTCCGTTTATACTGGTTGCCGGTATAACGGGCACTATCTTTTTTATATCAGGTTATAAAAAAGGTCTTTACAGATCCCTTGTTTCGCTGGGAATAACGGTTGTTGCCGTCCTCCTCTCGATAATTCTTTCGAATCTTACTGCCCTTGCGCTTTCAGGCGTTGTCTGCAACCTTATACCTAAGGAAATGTTTGCAGAAATGGGGGCGCTTGCCTCCTTTGCCGAAAACCTTGTGCAAAGCTTTATTAAGGTAGCATTGGCGTTTGCCTTCTTTTCAATTTTCCTTTTGATCGGGCTTATCGTTCTCAAGCTCGTCGGCAACAAGATCAACTGGGATAAGCTTGATATGGCGGACCCCGAAAACAAGAAATTAAAGCTTGCAGGCATGGGTATCCGTGCCATTGACACACTTCTTGTTGCTTTTATGCTTCTTCTGCCCTTCTACGGCACAATATCTCTTTTAACTCCCACCTTTGTTGTAGTTTCTTCGTCAAGCACCGGCGAGATGAACACTGTTCGCACTGCGGATGCTGCAGAGTTAAGCCCTGAAAGCACAGCGTTCGATTTCAACAGCACTCTTAATGCAATAGACAGCCATCCTCTTGTAGCTGCTTATAAAGCAGGCCCCGGAGACTGGGTTATGAGAAGCCTTTCCGATATGGGTAAGGATACGGGAAATCTTAATGCTGTTGAAGCTGCAAAAACACTTGGCGAGGCTGTCACTATTATTAATTCCCTGTCAAACGTTGACACTGAAACAAGGTATCAGCTTCTTTCCGAGCTTTGCGTATTGCTTGAAGAAAAGGCCGTGCATGAAGATTGGTGCTACGATTTTGTAAATGCCATCAAAACTGAGCTTGAAGCACAGCTCAAGCTCCACGGTGATGCTGACACAAATGATGCAGCAGAGATCAAAGCAATGCTTGATCTTTTCAATATGACAAGAGAAGAGTTTGAAAGCACAGCTTCTACTGTACTTAAATTCATCCCCTACGCTATCGAAAACGGCTTTATAGATTTCTACAAAACAAGTGATTACAGTCTGCTTTCCAATGAATTTTATACAAAACTCGGCGAGCTTCTCAATTCCGGAAAGCAAATAATTGCTGCAAAAAAGCTTATCTACACAGAAAAAGCATCAGTCCTCTTCGAAGGTCTTAACCCTGACGGCTTCTATAGTGAAGAAGACCTTAACAACGCAAAGAACAAAGCCCATGAATTCGTCAATAAATATTTTGGTGACGGCAAGGTAGATAAAAAGGATTATGCCAAGGAAGGCGAAGCCTTTATGATCATTTTCTTTGACTTTAGCTATCCCGATATGATCGATGCATTCCTGCGCCATCCTCTTTTCGGCTCTGAATCTGTGGAAGGCTTTGTTGATTCAAAAAGCGCAGGCTTAATGTTCCCCGACTATTACGTTGACTATGAAAGCGATATTTACAAGCATTTTGAAAGCAACGAAAAAGTCACCGAAATACTTAAAAAGAGCCTTAAAACCTTTGAAAACACTTCTATCACAGAGGACCGTTTTTCACACTATATGTATCTCATCACCTCTACTGAGGCTTACCTGAACAACGTCCACTATGAATACTTGATACACGGCGGTGCTGTCAGCCTTGAAATGATGCTGGCAGAATATGATTCAGCCGCCTTTGCATCCCGTAACGTTGCAGGCGCAGAAGCACATAAGTTCCTTACCGCTTATGCAGAAATGCTCCGCGAAAAGGAAATTCCCCTTTCTGACTCCGGTTACAATCTTACATCTCTGATATATGTATTGAACGCAGCAAAGGATACTTCCCTCTGGCCCGAAAGTAAAGACAGCAGCGAGTCTGAATCCAACATATACGACAGATTCTTCTATGAAGTTTCCATGCTTGTAAACAACTACGAGACAAATATTATTCCTGATACTCTCGGCTTTATCATTGAAAAGAACGGAACAGATCCCTTCGGTCTGTCAAAGAATCTCAGTGCCGAAGAGAAAGCGCTCTTCAAGCAGCTCCTTGATGATATCAAGGCGAATGAAGACAGATACGCAGGAGGCAGTATCGACTTAGGAAACAGTAGCAGCTCAATAACCTTAACTCCCGGCTCCAATTCAGGCTCAACAGTTATTATCAACCCCGACGCAGGTATAGATACCGGAGAATTAATTTTTGACGGAGAGATCAGCATTGAGGGTGGTAACGGACTTAACGTCTTTATGCCCACCGAGGAAGAAATTCAAGCACAAAAGGATAAAATTGAAAAGAATTCCTCTATACTTATGCAGTTCTTCGGAATTTAATAAAAATCATTCTGTTTTCTTGTTATTTTGAAAATTTGATGTTATAATTAAGGCAGAAATACACCAATTAATTACAACAATACTTAATGAAAGAACGGTGAATAACTATGACCAACGGAAATGACAGAAAGCTGGAAAGACTTAACAGCGGTCTTCCCGATACTCTTTCTGCAAATACGTACAACCTTGTTATCGGTGGATGCCTTCTCTACGGATTCATCGTTAACGCTCTTATCGTCTGGCTTTGCGGCGACCTCTTTATGCACGTGAACTATATCCTCTTCCTCATCGGATATTTTGCGCTCTGCTTTGCGGGTATCTACATTTCTTCAAGCTCAACTAACCCTGCTGTCAGCTTTCTTGGCTACAATATGGTAGTTGTTCCCATCGGCGCTGTGCTCTCTGTTTGCCTTCCCGGCTATGCTTTCAAGGAAATCCTCCTTGCAATTATCATCACAGGTGCCGTTGTCGGAATTATGACAGTTCTTGCCACCACTCAGCCCAATCTTTTCTCAAAGCTTGGTGTCAGCCTGTTTATTTCTCTCGTAATAGCCATTGTAGGCGAGCTTATCGCAATGCTTCTCGGTTATTCAGGCAACATTTTCAACTGGATATTCGTTATTATCTTCTCTCTTTATATCGGTTATGACTGGCACAAGGCGCAGATGTATCCCAAAACCCTTGACAATGCTGTTGACTCTGCTCTTGACCTTTATCTCGATATCATCAACCTCTTTATCCGTCTTCTTAACATTATCAAAAGAGACTGACAGCGAATCAAAGCAAAAAATTTGGGTACACTTTCTGTATAATTACAGAAAGGAAGTATCTTATGATCGAATCAGATACCGTAAAGCTGCTTCGCGAATGTGATGCAGGGGTAAAAATGGGAGTCAGCTCCATTGATGACGTGCTGAAATTTGTTCGCAGTGATAAGCTGAGAAAATATCTTTCAGACTGCAAGGCTGAGCACGAAAAGCTGAGAGGCGAAATTGAAGAGCTTCTCGCAAAATACGAGGATGAGGGAAAGGCCCCCAGCATGATGGCTAAGGGCATGTCTAAAATGAAGACCAATTTTAAGATCGGTCTTGACGATTCCGATGAGACTATTGCCGACCTTATGACAGACGGATGCAACATGGGTGTTAAAACCCTTAACCGTTATCTCAATGAGTATGAGGCCGCCGATGAGGTTTCAAAGGATATAACAAAGCGACTCATAAACCTCGAGGAACGACTCACTGTTGATATAAGACAGTACCTATAAGAAAATCCCTTGAAAAAGCAAATGCTTTTTCAAGGGATTCTTTTTATATGCTGATGATTCCGAATACGTCGAGAATAGAGGAAACAAGAATGAGAACGATACAAACGGGAGCAATATAGCGGATCATCACAGAGAATATCTTTTTCTCACGGAATTTTCCGCAAAGCTCAACCTCTTCTACGATGGTCTTTGTCTTGATAACGTATCCCACAAGAATGCAGGTAGCGAATGCTACAACGGGCATGAAGATGTTGTTACTGATAAAATCAAAGAAATCAAGGAAGGAAAGTCCGAGAATCTTGACGCCGCTCCATGCGCTGTAGCCGAGAGCAGACATAGTACCCATA
>JAZRRC010000167.1:0-5384 GCA_045650355.1 Candidatus Avispirillum sp.
CGCGTGCTGATGTGCAACCCTTCCACCACTTCGTGGTCCCCCTCCCCTTCACAGCGAGCTGAGAAGGGGAGGCAGTGTTTCTGAGCCTTTCGTATTCCCCTTCAAACTCCGATTTATCGGGGTGTTATGTTACAAAAAGCCGTTGCACTTTTGTGCAACGGCTTTTTCTTATCCTGCGAGCTGCTCGTTGATCTTTTTAACAAGAGCAATATTCTGCTCATGCTCTGTGATGCCCGATGCAAAATATACCTTGCCTGCATTATCGGTTATGAAATAATAATAATTCGTATCCGCAGGGTAAAGGGCATATCTGATAGCACTGGCACTGGGGTTTGTGATGGGTCCGGGGGTGAGTCCCTTATAAATATAAGTATTATAGGGATGATCAAACTTATTATCCTCGGGAGTTACCTTATCGGGACGCTTGCCCGTTGCAATCTGAATGGCATAAACCGTTGTTGCATCACTTTCCATTCTGGGATAATAAGAGGAATTATTCAGTCTGTTGTGGAATACGGAGGAAACGTACATAAAGTCGCCCATTCCGCCTGCTTCCTTCTCAACAAGGGATGCAATAGTCAGAATCTCATCAACCGTATATCCAAGCTCAGCCGCCTTTGTTCTGTAATCCTCAACGAACACCTCGTTGAATCTCTTGAGAAGACGGTTGATTACAGATTCCTCGCTGGAAGCCTTATAAAACTCATAGGTATCGGGGAAAAGATATCCGTCAAGACGGTATGCACGGTCCTTGCTGATCTCGTTCTTTTCAAGCTCATCAATAAACCAGTAGTCAAAATCATAGTTGTTGATAACTTCTATATACTTTTCTCTCTTACCGATGCCGTTTTCAACAAAAAGGTCGATGATCTCATCGGTGGTATAGCCCTCGGGAATAGTTATCCAGACAGTTCCCGTCACTACCTGCTCCTTGAAAGCACGGCGCAAATCGTCGTAGCTCATGGAGGGGGAAATAGTATAGTCTCCCGCCACAAAGGGACCCTTTTCTTCCTTTATGGAAGCATACATTTTGAATACTCCGGGGAAGCTGATAATACCGTTTTCATGAAGTATCTTTGCAATATCGGAAACGGTTGCATCCTCGGGGATAGTTACGTCCACAGCCTCATCGCTCTTTACAAAGGCGAAAACGTCGTTACCGACACGAATTACAAAGATGGAAATAAACACGGAAACAACAAGGATGACCACCATGTAAGCAATAGCCTTGACGATGCCAACCATCATATCCGCGCCGGCCTTCGCATTTTTCTGCTTATCGCTCTTCTTTTCGCCCTTGCCGTTATCACGGGGCTTTACAGCATTGGATGATTCGGTTTCACGCTTGACTGCACCTTCAGCTGTGGGAGAAACGGAAGCGGGAGCTACCATTGTTTCACCTGCCTCGGGAATCGTTACACCGCCTGTAGGTGCTCTGCGCTGTCTGTAGGGCGAGGGCGCAGGTGCAGGTGCAGGCTTTTTCTGAGGTGCAGGCTGAGGAGCTGCGGGGCGCACTCCTGCAGGATTCTGCGCAGGTCTCTGCCCTCCCTGCTGAGGTACTGCAGGACGGGGAGCGCCTGCCTGCGGTGCTGCAGGACGCTGACCCGGCTGAGGGGATACAGGTCTTGGCGCTCTCGCCTGAGGATTGGCGGGGCGTACTCCGGGCTGGGGAGATGCCGGTCTTTGTGCTCCGGGCTGAGGCGCTGCGGGGCGGGGAGCGGGACGGCCCTGTGCACCTGATGCAGGCGCAGGACGTCTCTGATTATACGCAGGCTGTGCGGGGGCACTGCCGCTGTTTTCTCTTTTTCTGGCAAACAGATTCTCGTTATCGACACCGATGCCATCCTCGGAAGATGTATTTATTCTTCTGTTTTCATCCATAAAAACACCGACCTTTCCGTAAATAATTCTTTATAACAAAAATGAAGCAACTGCCCAGAATGCGCAGAGAATAAGAAGGGTGGGAGACAGAAACGCCTGCATAAGAAGGGGCGGGTCTGCCGGCTTTACTCTTCTGATAAGGGGGGCAGGCTTATTCTCAACGCTGAACTCAAAGTAAAGCTTTTCCGCCTTACTGAAGAACATTATCGCCGAAATAAGCATTACTAAAACAACGATGAACGTAAGAAGTATGATTCCTCCGCTGTGCTTGCCTGCGATTCTGTAAATATATTTTTCAAAATACAGAACGAAAAGGTTATTCATAACATGGATGATAACCGTAGGCATGATAGAATCTGCCGCTCCCGCAGTCAAAGCAAGGACGATTCCCGTGAAGAAATAGAGGGGGAATCGCACAGGGGAGAAATGAAGAAAAGCGAAAAGCACGCTGGAAAGGATAACTGCTGTAGCGCCGCCATACTTTGAATACTCCGCCCTGACAGCACCTCTGAAGAGAAGCTCCTCAAGGATTGCAGGGAGAATTGCAAAGGTTACGGCAGCATATATGCTGTCGCCTGTTGTGTACTGAGTTATGACCGCATTTTTCGAGTCCATACCCGATGCGGCAAATGCCTCGGGAAAAAGAGTATACATGAGAAGACTCAGCGCCATCGTTCCCGAAACTATGAATATGAGGGAATATGCTGAAAGTGTTACGTGCTTTGCCTTCATAAGGCGGATACCCAGCTGAGCCCGGTATTCATTTCCTCGGAGAAGGCAGAAAAACACGAAGGGCAGACCGATACATATGATCTGCAGGAATGCAAGGGTCAGATAAGGGCTTGCATCCCCCGATATTTTCGATATATCAAGATACTCTGCGGCACACATCATAGCCGCCACCACCGTTACGAGGGCGGGCGCCGCATGGATTCCTTTAATCTTCAATTGCTTTTTTCACCCGTCTTTCGGTGATAATGTAATCTGTTTTTTTATCAAATTCCTCTCGGGGCAGTCTCTCTGCAAGGCATTCTTCAAATGAAATACCAACAGAGCATCCCGAAAAGCTTTTAAGAAATCTGTCGTAATACCCTCCCCCGTAGCCGAGACGGTAGCCGTCCAGATCAAAGCTGAGGGCAGGAACAAAGCAAACAGCATTTTCAAGAGGACACAAGGGAGCATCAATCTTTGGCTCCATTATGCCAAAATAGCCTTTTTCAAGATCTGAAAAATCAAAAACCTTGAAAAATTCCATATTCTCACGGTCAAGACAACGGGGATATCCTACTGTCTTGCCCATTTTCCAAGCGATATCAGCAAGAGATGCAAGGTCTGCCTCGCTTCCCTTTGCATAATACAAAAGCACAGTATCTGCCTTCCCGAATTCGGGGAGAGCGGCGCATTTTTCGCATATCTCCTTGCTGTATTCGCAGGATTTTCCAATGAGGGAATCCCTCAAAGCTTTATATTTTTTTCGGAGAGAGCGCTTTTCTTCCATTATGCAATAACTGCATCAAGAATTGCCTCTGCCGCTTCCTCGCCCTTGAGAGCGGTGATAAGCTGAGCTGCAAAATCAACAGCGCTTCCTGCAGCACGTGCAGTAATAATATTGCCGTCGCAGATAACGCCAACGTCAAAATTGGTAGCGCCAATAAGCTTATCCTCAAAGCCGGGATAACAGGTTGCCATCTTGCCCTTGAGAAGTCCCTTTTCGCCAAGAATGGAGGGTGCAGCACAGATAGCCGCAACAAATGCGCCCTTATCCATTGCACTGTCAATAAAAGCATTGACCTTTTCAGATGCCTTGAGATTAAGTGTGCCGGGCATACCGCCGGGAAGAACTACCATTTCAATGTCTGCGCTCTCGGGAGAAACCTCGCACTCGCAAACGTCTGCATTTACAGTGATGGCGTGTGCACCTGTTACAGCCTTGCCGCCAACACCGACTGTTGTTACCTCGATACCTGCACGACGCATGAAGTCCACAGGAGTGAGAGCCTCGACCTCTTCAAAGCCTTCTGCTAAAAATACGTATACCATAAATTCCGCCTTTCTTTTTCTCTACTTTCTTTGAAAAGAAAGTAGCAAAGAAACTTTATACATGGGTTTATATGTTGGCTAAGTAATTGCGTAGCCGTAAACCAAAAGGGGGGCGCCCGTTGGCGGGCGGGGAGATGGGATACGTTAACAGATAAGCTCGCTTATCCGTTAACGTATCCTCTCTCCCCTTGCCGTTTGATTTTCAAACGGCCCCCTTTTGATTTGTTAATCTTTTTTGAAGTTTTTTGGAGTACAGAACCTTTTTTTCAAAAAAGGTTTTGTATCGTCCCCTCACTCTATTACCGCTCTGATCTTGTCGTTGATTTCCTCGATGGGGAGGAGTACGCCTTCGGGAGCGCAGTGGATTACCTTCCAGCCGTCCTTCTCTGCCGCAAAGAATGCCGCTTCGCTGCAACGGACAAGATAATCCTTATCCTTTTCGTGGATATCCATTTTCTGACCTGTCTGGGCGCTTCTGTCCTTAACGTTTGAGGAGGATATCTCCTGACTCATGGCAAGAAGCACTACGCAGTCGGGGCGGGGGAGGCCTATCTTTGTGAACTCAAAATCATAGAGCCAGGAGAGGAATCCTTCCCACTCCGAGCGATCAAGCTTTGAAAGCTGATGATAGGCGTTTGCTGTTGTATATCTTGTTGCAAGAACGATGCAATCCTCGTCCTCCACGTCCTTTTTCCAGTCGGTGACGTAGCTGATATAGCGGTCTGCCGCATAAAGCATGGATGCCGCATATCCGTTTGTATCGGAGGGGGACTCGCCAAGCTCGCCACCAAGATACATTTCAACAAGGGATGCGCTTTTTTCACCGTAGCAGGGGAAGGAAAGCTCGCGAACTCTCTTGCCCTCGGCACGGAGACGCGAGGCCAGAAGCTTGCCCTGAGTAGTTTTTCCGGAGCCGTCCAGACCTTCTATTACAATAAATCTACCCATTATTCCTCGTCCTCTTTTCTGAGCTTCATTTCCATATAATCCTGCTTTGTTATGAGAAGCTGTCTGGGCTTCTGTCCCTCAGGGGCAGAAACGTAGCCAAGCTCCTCCATTTTATCAATGATCTTTGCCGCTCTGCCGTAGCCTATGGAAAGTCTTCTCTGGAGAAGAGACGTTGAGATCTTTCCACTCTCAAATGCTACCTCGAGAGCCTGATCGATAAGGGGATCGCCGCCGTCCTGTGCACCGTCGCCAACGGGAAGTCCGCCGCCTGCGCCGCCGCCCTTCTTAACTCCGCAAAGAGCCGCCTGAGCTTCGATCTCCTTCATTACCTCATCGGAATATTCCGTACCGTTCTGGCAGTTGTTTGCCTTGATATAGCTTACTACTGCATCTACCTCGGAATCGGAAACGAATGCGCCCTGTACTCGCTGAGGCTTTGCAGCACCAACGGGGTTGTAGAGCATATCACCGCGGCCGATAAGGTTTTCGGCGCCGCTGCGGTCGATAATTGTTCT
>JAZRRC010000168.1:0-1986 GCA_045650355.1 Candidatus Avispirillum sp.
AACATCAAGCCTGCAAAGAAAGCAAAGAATGTTGCTGTTATCGGCGGCGGTATCGGCGGGATGGAAGCTGCTATCGTTTGTGCAAAACGCGGTCACAAGGTTACCATTTACGAAAAGAGCGACAAGCTCGGCGGTGTATTCATCGCAGCCGCAGCTCCTTCATATAAGGAAAAAGACCGTGACCTTATTGCATGGTATATCCGTGAAGTTGCAAAGCATCCCATCGAAGTTAAGATGAACACTGAAGTTAAGGACATCGCTTCTCTCGGTGCAGACGAAGTTATCATTGCTACAGGTTCAAAGGCAAGAAAGATTCCCGTTAAGGGCGCAGAAACAGCAATCGAAGCTGTTGACTTCCTTCTCGGCAAAGCAGAAGTCGGTGAAAACGTAACAATCATCGGCGGCGGTCTCACAGGCTGCGAAATCGCTTATGATCTTTATCTTCAGGGCAAGAATCCCACAATCATCGAAATGCAGGATGACCTTGTTACAACTCCCGGTGTGGCTCTTGCTAACACAAGCTATCTCAGAGATTTCTTCAAGGCAAACAAAGTTCCCGTTCATCTTGAAACATCTCTCTGCGAAATCAAAGACGGCAGCGTAACAGTTAAGGATAAGGAAGGCAAGACATTTGATATTCCTGCGGACTCCGTAATCATGTCCGTTGGCTATAATCCTGCTCCCATTGCAAAGAAGAGCTCCCACGTTCACGTTATCGGCGATGCCGCTGCTGTCGGCAACCTCCGTACAGTTATCTGGGGCGCTTGGGACGTGGCAATGAAGATATAATCTTCATTGCAGTGATATTCGCTTTCAGCGAGTGATATATTTCCTTCGGAAATGTGAATGAAGGTTTTCTCCGCTTTGGCGGAGAAAACCAATCTTTATTATAAATTGAAAGGGTATTGATATGATTCTGACAACAGAACAGCAGGCGATACTTAACGGTTCCAAGGGCGAGACTATGGCGAAGGTTATGAAGACCCTCGTTATGTACGGTGAGACCTTTGGCGCTGAAAGACTCGTTCCTGTAACAAGTGACTATAACCACCTTGTAACCTCCTTCGGACTCAAGGTAATGAGCCCTGTATACGACCTTATGGATAAGCTTCTCGAGGCAGGCGTTTCCTCCTCTCAGAAGTTCTCCGTAGACCCCCGTCCCCTTGATAAGAACGTTCCCGCGAACTTCTTGCAGAACCTTGTTTTCAACAAGTTCATGTATACAAAGCAGGACTTCTATGAAGAGCAGCTCAAAAAGCTCGGTCTTATGAACGATAAGGCTTTCTCCTGCACATGCTATATGGATGAGGTTGGTAATAAGCCGAAAAAGGGTGAGGTCCTCAGCTGGGCAGAGTCCAGTGCGGTAGTTTATGCAAACTCCGTTCTCGGCGCTCGCTGCAACCGTAACTCCGGTATTATCGATCTTATGGGCTCTATCGTTGGCTACGTTCCCGAATTCGGTCTTCTCACCGATGAGGGCAGAAAGGCTACATGGGTAGTTAAGATCGAAACGACAAAGAAGCCCGAGGCACAGCTTCTCGGTTCCGCTATCGGTATGAAGGTTATGGAGGACGTTCCCTTTGTAGTTGGTCTTGATAAGTGGATCGGCACAGAGCTTAACGATTCCGCATGCACATACCTTAAGGACTTCGGTGCGGCAACTGCATCCAACGGTGCCGTTGGTCTTTACCATATCGCAAACCTTACTCCCGAGGCAGTAGAGCTTGGCGAGAGCCTTATTGCAGAGGGCGCAAAGGAATACGTTATCACAGATGCAGAGCTTGAGAGAGTAAAGAACGAGTATCCTGTAATCTGGAAGAATAAGGATGCAAAGCCCAAGCTTTGCTTTATGGGATGTCCTCATATGAGCCTCCAGCAGCTCAAGGACTGGACCGATAAGGTTGAAGCAGGTCTTAAGGCACCCGGCAACAAAAAGGTCGTTATCCCCACTGTATTTACAGCGGCTGACGGCGTTCTTGAGGAGTT
>JAZRRC010000169.1:0-2160 GCA_045650355.1 Candidatus Avispirillum sp.
TCGCGACAAGCAGGCGGAGATCGACGGTATTCTTGATACGGCGATGCGTCTTGCGGCAAGCATGACTAACTATACTGCTATTGCAGTTCGCCCGAGAATCGCTTCCATGACTGTCAAAAAATTCGAGCTTATCCCCGTTGACGAAACCTCAATGGTTCTCGTTATGGTAACGGCAGGCGGCGCTGTGAGAACACAGAACATCGTCAGCCAGCGTCCCGTTACGGAGGAGGCACTCAAAAAGCTTGCTAACCTTATGAATATAAGACTTGCAGGTCTTACGGGTGACCAGTACACCCTGCCCATTATGATGGAGCTTGAAAGCGCCATGGGCGAGTATTCCTTCCTTGTTGACCCTGTGGTCAAGAGCGTATGCCAGACTATCAGCGCATCAGGTGCCGGTGATATTAAGATCGACGGTGTAGACAGACTTCTTTCATATCCTGAGTTTTACGATATCGGAAGACTCCGTGATATGCTTGCAATGTTCGAGCGCAAGGATGAGCTGCTGCAGCTCATTTCCGGAGATACTGCTCCTATGATGCCCTCCGGTCAGCCCGATGACGGAGTTCACGTTTATATAGGAAGCGAAAATCCCGTTATCGTAATGGATAATTCCTCTCTTGTATTCAAGCCTGTCAAGAAGGACGGAAAAACTGTGGGCGCTATCGGTATTATCGGACCCACACGAATGAATTACAAAAAGGTAATTTCAATGATAGATGATATTACAAATAATATCAGCAATATGCTGGGCACTCCCGCTCTCAGCGAAGCACCCGGTGATAATGCCCACGAGTAAATGAAAGCATGGTGAAAAGCATGGAAAATAAAGAAATATTTGAAGAAGCCGGAAATCCCAAGGCAGACAGCGGCTTTGGTGAGGAGATCCCCAAGGAGGAAAAGAAGCCTGAGGGGGCTTCGGCAAAGGAGCAGAAGAAGAGCAGATCTAAGGTCAAGGAGCTTGAGGCAGCACTTGAAGCTGAAAAGGCAAAGACCGCTGAGGCTGAGGACAGATATCTTCGCCTTGCTGCTGAATATGATAACTTCAGAAAGCGCTCAAGAGCTGAGCGTGAGGGAGTTTATGCTGAGGCTGCGGCGGATGCTGTTAAGGAGCTTCTTCCTATCTTTGATAATCTTGAGAGAGCAACACAGTACACAGCTCCCGATAAGGTAGCCGAGGGTGTTGAGCTTATCCTTAAGGGACTTCCCGATGTATTTGCCAAGATGAAGATCACAGTTTACGGCAAGGCAGGCGAGCAGTTTGATCCCAACATTCACAATGCAGTAATGCATATTGAAGATGAGGCATACGGCGAGAATGAAATCGTCGACGTATTCCAGCAGGGCTACATGCTGGGTGACCGCGTTATCAGATACGCAATGGTAAGAGTAGCAAACTAAATTAATAAACAATTCTTTTATATATAATTGGAGGAAATTAAAATGGCTAAAATTATAGGTATTGACCTTGGTACAACAAACTCCTGCGTAGCAGTATACGAGGGCGGCGAGCCCACAGTTATTCCCAATCCCGAAGGTTCAAGAACAACTCCCTCTGTAGTTGCTTTCTCTAAGACCGGCGAGAGAATGGTAGGTCAGGTTGCTAAGCGCCAGGCTATCACAAACCCCGACAGAACAATCATGTCCATCAAGCGTCACATGGGTTCCGCTCATAAGGAAACTATTGATGATAAGGCATACACACCTCAGGAAATCTCCGCAATGATCCTTCAGAAGCTTAAGGCTGATGCAGAGGCATACCTCGGCACAACTGTAAGCCAGGCAGTTATCACAGTTCCCGCATACTTCTCCGACGCTCAGCGTCAGGCAACAAAGGATGCAGGTAAGATCGCAGGTCTTGAGGTTCTCCGTATCATCAACGAGCCTACAGCAGCAGCTCTTGCATACGGTGCAGACCAGGATAAGGATCAGAAGGTTATGATCTACGACCTTGGCGGCGGTACATTCGACGTATCTATCCTTGAAATTTCCGATGACGGCGTATTTGAGGTTCTTGCAACTGCAGGTAACAACAAGCTCGGTGGTGACGACTTCGACGAAAGAATCATCACATGGATCGCAGAGGAGTTCATGAAGGAGAACAACATCGACCTCAGAAAGGATAAGATGGCTCTCCAGAGACTTAAGGAGGCTGCAGAG
>JAZRRC010000170.1:0-5060 GCA_045650355.1 Candidatus Avispirillum sp.
GTTAGTTCGGTTCGAGTGCAGATGGGCGGGTCGCCGAGGACGTCGACCCCTACAAACACCAATACCGTCACCCCGATAAACCCGAATTTGAAGTTAAAGAATAAAGAATAAAGAAATGGCTACGGATAAAACCCATAGCCATTCTTTTATAAAGTTTTTTGGGAGTGAGGAGGAAGAAAAAACGATTGAGTATCGTTTTTTCAACGACGTAACTAAAACAAGGAGAGTAGCGAGCCGAGTGTTTCGAGGCGACGCTAATCGACTATGTTTTAGGAAGATAGAGGACTTTTTTACAAAAAAGTCCTTTGCTTCTAATTATTTCATGTTTCTGTCGATGTAGTCCTGGAGGATGAGGGTTGCCGAGAGCTCGTCTACGTTGTCCTTGCGCTTCTTGCCGCGGACGTTGAGCTCGGAAAGGATATTATGGGCGCTTACTGTAGTCAAGCGCTCATCGTAAAGCTCCACGGGTACGCCTGCCATCTCGGAAAGCATTGCCGCAAATGCACGGCACTTCTCGCTTCGGGGACCTTCTGTGCCGTTCATATTAAGGGGGTTACCCACAACGATAAGCTCAGCCTTCTTTTCCTTTGCCGCATCGGCAACTGCCTGAGCTGTCTTTTTCATTCCTTCACATCTTACGCATCCTGCGCCGAATGCGAATGTTCCTGCATTAAGTGCAAGACCTGTTCTTGCGTCGCCGTAGTCAACGCCAAGCACGATTTTTGCCATATTTATCTACTCCTTATCTGGCTTCCTTAATACTTTTTGCAAATGCTTTGATTTCCTTGAGGGTGGGGATGGACGTTGATGCGCCCTCTCGGGATACGCAGATAGCTCCTGCCAAGGTTGCAAATCTTGTTGCCTCGAGAATATCACCCTTCTGGAGATATGCATATGCAAGGGCCGCCGTAAACACGTCGCCTGCCGCAGTTGTATCTGCAACGGTGACCTTGTGGGCGGGGATTATATTATAATACTTGCCGTCGTACACAAAGCTTCCTCTGTGACCGAGCTTTATAACCACGTACTTTGCCTCGGTAACGGTTGCAAGTCGAATTGCAGCCTTGAGGCAATTCTGAATGGAATCGGGCTTGATTCCTGTGAGAATCTCGCATTCCGTTTCGTTGGGAGAAATGATCTCCACGCCCTGAAGCGCCTCAAGGGGGAAATCCGCTCTTGCAGGGCCTGCATCCACGAAAAAGGGAATACCCTTTTCTCTTGCAAATCTTGCCGCTGCGATCACAGCCTCATCGGGTATCTCCATCTGCATGAAAACACCGTCGGGATAGCAGTTGAATGCTTCCTCAACGTCGTTTTCGTCAAGGCAGTTGTTGGCTCCCGGGTATACTATAATACGGTTCTGTCCGCTTTCCTCAACAATGATGGAGGCAAGTCCTGTGGGAGCCTCCTTATCCTCTCCGATGAATCTGGTATCGATTCCCTCGGATTCATAAAGCTTTTTCAGCTTTTTTGCATTATCGTCTCTTCCCATTTTTGTGCAGAATACCGTATCTGCGCCGATTCTCGCAAAGGCAAGCGCACTGTTTGCGCCCTTTCCGCCGGGGACGTAGCTATAGCCCCTTGATTCGATAACGGTCTCTCCCCCATCGGGAAGTCTTTCAACTCTCTGAACAAAATCAATATTCGCAGAGCTTACAACAAGAAGTCTTTTTTTCATAATTTTGACCCTTTTTTCTTTATTATGACTATATTATATAACTTTTTCCGATCATTTGCAAGACATAGTTTTTTGTGTAAAAATTCTTGCATTAAAGGGCGAGGTATGATAAAATTTTATATATAAATATATCTTAAGGAAGGTAATTACCTATGGAAAGAATTATTGCCAAAACCATTGCCGAAACCGAAAAGTGTTTTATTGACGAGTCTATCAACGACAAAAAGGAATATACAACTGCCACCATGCTTCTTGGCGAGCGCTTTTCCTATCAGATAGCATACGTTAACGACGGACTCCCCGTTGGCGTTGAAAACATGTGGTGCCGCGTTCGCGTTGAGGGTCCCTGCGCTGACTGGGTAACTCTTCAGAGAATCGAGTCTATCCCCGTTCGTATGCCTGCAACAATCGACTGCGAGGACCAGAACTTCCTTCGCCGCACCCCCGGTCTTTATCCCGACCTTCTCAGACCTATGACTAAGGAAACTGAGCTCTGCACAGCAAAGAGCCTTCAGGCTCTTTGGGTTGACGTTAACGTTCCCGAGGATGCAGAGGGCGGCAAGTACCCCATTATCGTAACCTTCTATGATGATGCTCACGGTGATCTCGCATCCTGCGAGTTTGTAGCTGAGGTTATCCCCGCAGTTCTTCCCGATCAGAAGCTTGCTGTTACTCAGTGGTTCCACCCCGACTGCCTTGCAGTTTACTACGGTGTTGAAATATGGTCTGAGGAGCACTGGGCAATTATTGCAAAGCATCTTGACGTTTATACAAGAAACGGCCTTAACATGATCCTCACTCCCGTGTTCACTCCCGCTCTTGATACTGTTCCCGGCGGCGAGCGTCCCACATGTCAGCTCGTTGACGTTTACAGAAAGGACGGCAAGTGGTCCTTCGGCTTTGACCGTCTTGAAAGATGGGTAAACCTCTGTCTTGACCTCGGCATGGAGTATTTCGAAATTTCCCACCTCTTCACTCAGTGGGGTGCAAAGCATGCTCCCAAGGTTATGGCTCACACCGAAAACGGCTATGAAAAGGTGTTCGGCTGGGAAACTGATGCTTGCGGCGAGGAATATCCCGCATTCCTCAAGGAGCTCATTCCTCAGCTTATCGCAAAGCTTGAGGAGCTTGACGTTGCAGACTGCACAGTATTCCACATCTCCGACGAGCCCGGCAGCGATATGCTTGAAAGCTACAACTCCGCAAAGAACACAGTTAAGGAGTGCCTCAAGGGTCAGATCATTATGGATGCGCTTTCCGACTACTCCTTCTATGAGCAGGGCGTAGTTGAGCATCCCGCGGTTTCCACAGACCATATCGATGCTTATATCGATGCAGGCGTTAAGGATCTTTGGGCTTACTACTGCTGCTGTCAGGTAAACGGCGTTTCCAACCGTATGGTTGCAATGTCCACAGCAAGAAACCGTATCATCGGTCAGCAGTTCTTCAAGTACGACATCGCAGGCTTCTTGCAGTGGGGCTTCAACTTCTACTTCACTCAGGGCTCCCGCGAGTTCTGCGATCCCTACCACTGCACAGACGGCGGCTGGTGGGTTCCCGCAGGTGATACATTCTCCGTATACCCCGCTCACGGTGGTGGCGCATACGAAACTATCCACCTCCTCGGCTTCACAGCAGCTCTCAACGACCTTCGTGCATTCAACCTTGCAGCTGAGCTCTGCGGCAAGGATGCCGTTATGGCAGTTATCGAGGAGCAGGGCGAGGTTACCTTCAAGGAATACCCCAGAAATGACGAGCAGATCCTCTCCGTTCGTGAGAAGATCAATCGCATGATCGCTGAAAAGCTCTGATAATATGAAAAAGCTTATAAGTTTTTTCTGTATACTTCTCGCACTTTCTCTCCTTCTTCCCTCCTGTGCAAAGAAAACAGGCAGCGATGATTACGATCACGCCGCCGATTTCACAGAGGAGGACGGAGAAATATACAAGAGCGTTCCCACAGACAGATACAACGGCTACGAATTTTGTATTCTCAATGCAAGAGCTACCACGTCTGCATCCCTGATGGATGCAGACACCGTTATCGGTGACAGTCTGAACGAGGCTCTTCTCCACAGAAACTTCAACGTTGAGGAGCGTCTCGGTATAACTATTTCCGAGGTTACCGATACACCGAAAAAGGTTTTCGATACTGCAGTCTCCGCCTGCCTTTCAGGCGAGGGCACATATGACAGCGTTTGCAATTCCGCAGACTATATGGCAACGATGGCAGTTTGCGGCTACCTCGTTACCGACCTGGATCTGCCCGGCCTTGATCTGACAAAGCCCTGGTGGAACGGTGCTGCCGTTGATTCTGCAAGCGTTGACTCTGCACGATTCTTCTTTTTCGGAGATATTCAGCTCTCCTATTTTGACGCTCACAGCATGGTTGGTGTCAACATGGATATGGTTTCCGAAATAAGCGGCATGCCCGATCCCTATAACCTTGTTGACAGGGGTGAGTGGACGGTAGACAAAATGGTTGAGATGATGACCATGGCAGACAGCGACCTTGACGGAAACGGCTCTCTCACATGGGAGGACCGCTACGGTGCCGCTCTTGACAGGTCAGGTGTTCTCTCCCTCATCGTAGGCTGCAATTCCTACGTTTCTACCCGCGATGAATACGGTCTTCCCGACCTCAGCTGCTTTACCGATGAGAAGCTTTACGACGTATTCGCTCTCATTTCCGACAGTCTCTACTCAAAAAACGAGTACGTTTACGATACGATAAAAAATGAGGCTGACGGCATGAGCGCTGCCGCAATGTTCAAAAACGGCTATTCTCTCTTCCACGTCACAACAGTTGGCGAGCTTGCAAATCTGCGAACTATGGAATATGAATTCGGCGTGCTCCCCATGCCCAAATATTCCAAGGACCAGACCCGATACGTTTCTCTTATCAGCGCCGACGATGCAACTGCCATCGGTGTTATGAAGCCTACGAGAAATCTGAAGAGAACGGGAGGAATCCTTGAAAATCTTGCAGCAGAATCTCACAGAGAAAAGGGCATCCGCCGCTGCTACGTTGATTCCGTCCTCTCCTTCGTTTATCTTAATGATGAAAAATCAAGAGCAAATCTTGATATAATTCTCGCATCCGGAGTTTTCGAGCCTGCCCAGATTTACGGCTGGGGCGGCATCTGCGATAAGATCACGGAGATCGCAGGCAAAAAGGACGTCTATTCCTCAAGCCTTGCCGCCGTGCGTATCAAAGCAATATCCGACATCAGCGACACCATCGAAGAAGTAATCCGACATAAATAAAGAAAGACCTGCAAAGGCTGAAAAGCCTTTGCAGGTCTTTCTTTATTTATATTCGGCTCTGTCGAGGGGAAAGACGGTCGCTTTTTTCAAAAAAAGCTCCGCAAAAAACTTTAAA
>JAZRRC010000171.1:0-1622 GCA_045650355.1 Candidatus Avispirillum sp.
GAATTTTTGTATCCCAACGGTATTTCCGACTACGTTGCCCGCCTTGCAGGTGAAACTGCAATGACTCAGCCCGTTCTTTGGAAGATGGGCGAGACTGTGGGCCGCGACCGTGAGGACAAGCCTGAATACAAGCTTATGGCGGAGATATCCTTCTGCGTATCCAATACGGTAAACGTTCTTGAATATTACCATAACTCAAGCTTTCTTGAGCATGGCGGCTCCCCCGAGAGGGCAGTTAAGAACGCCTTTGTCTACTCCGTTGATAAGAAGCTGAAGGCAGCGGGAAAATACAACAAGAACGAGTCTAAGATAACCTTTGCGGATATCGAGGACTGTCTCGTTCTCGTTACAAACTCCTTCTCCACTCAGACCTGCTACGAAAACCAGACAAAGAAGTCTATCACAAATACCTTTATCGCTCAGGCGCTGACTGACTTTATGAAGGAGCAGCTTGAGATATACTTTGCGGAAAACCCTGTTGAGACCGATAAGTTCATTTCTCAGGTGCTTGTCAATAAGCGCAGCCGCGAAACTGCGGAGACCACCCGGCACAATATCAAAAAGAAGCTGACCGCATCCACAGACGTGGCAAGCCGAGTTGAAAAGTTCGTGCCATGCCGCTCAAAGGACCCCGAGAAGCGTGAGCTTTATATCGTAGAGGGTGACTCTGCGATGACCTCCTGTAAGCTGGGACGAGACGCGGAATTCCAGGCGATCATCCCCGTTCGAGGCAAGACCCTCAACTGTCAGAAGAGCACCTACGAAAAGATATTCAAGAGTGATATTATCGTAGACCTTCTCAGAGTTATCGGCTGCGGCGTTGAGATCAAGGCAAAGGTTAAGGGCGATTTCCTGCCCTTTGATATCAACTCTCTGCGCTGGTCAAAGATCATTATCTGTACCGATGCGGACGAGGACGGCTTCCAGATCAGAACACTGCTTCTGACTCTCTTTAACCGCCTCCTCCCCACCCTTATTAAGGAAGGCAGAGTCTATATCGCAGAATCTCCCCTCTTTGAGATAACAGCAAAGGGCGAGACCTATTTTGCATACAACGAGCAGGAAAAGGTCGAGATCCTTGAAAAGCTTGGAAGCACCAAATACGTGCTCCAGCGCTCCAAGGGACTTGGCGAAAACGAGCCCGAAATGATGTGGAAAACAACAATGAACCCCGCATCAAGAAGACTCATCCGAGTGACAGCCGCAGATGCCGCAGAAACCGAGCGAATCTTCGACGTTCTCCTCGGAGACAACCTCCCCGAGCGAAAGGAATTCATCTCCCGCTTCGCCGCACAGTACGCAGAAAAAGCTGACGTGTGAGAGAGGTTATGCGACTTTTTTGTAAAAAAAGACCCTTCCTAAAACATAGTCGATCCGCGGGCGTAAAGAAACAAATGATCATAGATCATCCTGCCCGCTCAGACTTTGCAAAAGCAAAGTCCTAAGTACAGACTGAGGTTTAAGGATGGTTCGATACACTCACCTCGATACTCTCCTTGTTTTAGTTACTTCGTCGAAAAAACGATACTCAATCGTTTTTTCTTCCTCACCCCCAAAAAACTTCAAAAAAGAATGGCTATGGATTTTACCCGTAGCCATTTTGTTTTTCTATATTATTTAAT
>JAZRRC010000172.1:0-38280 GCA_045650355.1 Candidatus Avispirillum sp.
AAGACCGTTTAATACGTCATTTTCTGTTGCTAAAATATATGGCTCTCTTGCGCCGTTCCAGTCAAATGAGGTATTGCGCATAGCCTCTGGGAAGTCGCAGTTAGGATAGAAGTCTGTCCATTGTCTTTGACCCTGGAAGCCTGCGCAAATTGCGTTGTGGCCAACCATTTCCTCTTCGCAGCCCTTTGGTAGATTTGGGTTACCGTTCATTAAGTCCTTGATAATACAAGCCATCTTAACAACAAACTCAAATTGCTCTTCCTTTTCCTTGTCGGAGATTTGCAAATCAACAGGGTTTTTATCAAAGCCCATTACGCATTTTTCCTTTGCCCATTTAAGAGCCTTATTAAATTCAGCCTCGTCATAGATGCCCTCAGACATTCTTCTGATAACCTCAACCTCGTCAACTGACTCAACTCTCATACCGAGATATTCCTCGATAAATGTAGGGTCGATGATAGAGCCAGCGATACCCATACAAATAGAGCCGATTTGGAGGTAAGACTTACCTCTCATTGTAGCCGCCGCAATAGCTGCACGACCAAATCTCAAAAGCTTTTCCTCAACGTCAGCAGGGATAGATGTGTCTGTTGCATCCTGTACGTCGTGACCGTAAATGCCGAACGCAGGTAAACCCTTCTGTGCGTGGGAAGCAAGAACCGCTGCAAGATATACAGCGCCAGGTCTTTCTGTACCGTTGAATCCCCAAACGCACTTTATTGTCATAGGGTCCATATCCATTGTTTCAGAGCCGTAGCACCAGCAAGGTGTAACTGTCAATGTGATATCAACGCCCTCTTTCTTAAACTTTGCTGCGCAAGCCGCTGCTTCTGCAACTCTACCGATAGTAGTGTCTGCAATAACAACCTTTACTGGCTCACCGTTTGAATATTTAAGATTCTCCTCAAAAAGCTTAGCTGCCGCCTTTGCCATGTTCATTGTCTGAACCTCGAGGGACTCACGAACCTTGAGAACACCGCGGCGGCCGTCGATAGTGGGTCTGATACCGATTACGGGATATGCGCCCACAAGTCTGTTTTCTGCCATAATTATCTGATTCCTTTCAAATGCATATTTGGTTAGTTTAATGATACCACAATTTGCACAATAATTCAAGAAGGCGTGCTGTTTTTTTGGTATAACTAAAAAACTTTTTTTGTTCACATTTTACCTCTTGAAAACCACTGTCAAAATAGATAAAATAACAATGTAACTTTTATACATTTGTACCGACACGAAACGGAGACACTATGAAGTGGACAGGAAATTACAAGGTCAACAATCACGATACAGACCTTAACAATATAGTCAGCCTTACGGGAATTCTCAGATATATGCAGGACGCAGCAAACTGCCAGATGAAGGCAGAGGGTCCCTCCTACGATGAGCTTTTCTCAAGAGGCCTTGCCTTTGTTCTCAGCAGAATCAAGGTGAGCGTTTATCATCCCATATATGCACACGATGAGATCGAGGTTTCCACATGGGCCTGCGAATCAAGCGGCGTTTCCTTCAACCGCTGCTACTCCATCAAGAAAAACGGCGAGATCATGGCAGAGGCATATTCCATCTGGGCGCTGGTTGATACCAATGCTCACAAGCTTATCCGTGTCAGCGATTTTGAGGGAGACTACAGTCAGGATGCTCCTGTTGAGCTTGATATGGCAAAGAGATTCAGACTTCCCGCAGATATCAATCTCACTCTCGTTGGCGAAAGATGCGTTGAATATCAGGACGTTGATATTAACCGTCATATCAACAACACCCGCTACGGAGATATCCTTTGCGGATACGTTCCCGAGATAACAGGAAACAGAGTTATCCAGTTTGAGATCAATTATATTTCCGAAGCTCCCCTCGGAGAGACTATCAAGGTCTATATGGCAAAGGGCGACGAAGGCACATACTTCTTCCGCACAGTACGCGACGGAGGAAAAACAAACATCGAAGCGGAAATGATGATAGAGAATATTTGAGAGCAGTCAAGGCATAAGCCTTGACTGCTTTTTATTTTTCGCAGAAACTTTTTTGTAAAAAAGTTTCTGCAACTTCAAAAAACTTTACCTAATTGAAGTTTTCGTCCACCTTTTTCAAAAGGTGGCGCAGTCAAGGGTGCGGAGCCCTTGTCGCCCCTCGCAAGGGGCGAAATCCTTTTGCCTTCCTGGATTCCAAAGGGCACCTTTGGTCGCCCTCCGCTTGAGGGCGAAATTATTAATGGTCTGCACCCAACAAAAACTTGATAACAAGAAACACAAAAACATCTATTGCTACCAATCGGGGAACCTCCATTTTTATTTCATTAAATCATATAATAATTCCCCAAATCCTTGAAATTCGTAAAGCATTGTAGTATAATACACTATGTATAGTTGTGCACGGAAAGGAGGTTTGTACCGTGAAAAACAAAAGGTCTCGGCTTTGGCCTGCAAGGTTTGTTGCAGACAAGCTGCGTTCCCTTGATTTCGCCTTTTGCCGACTCTATGATAACAGTCTTTTTTCTCACTTTTCGTCAACGCTTCGTCGGAAATTTATGACTCTTTCCACAAGAGTTGCAGGCGTATTCTTTTTTACATTCGGTATATATTCCTTCCTCATTGCATTCCTGATGAAGCTCTTTTCCGAAAGGAGCGCAGATCCTTCCTCCCTATACGGAGGAGCTGCCATGATCGTTGCATGTATTCCCCTTCTCTTTTCCAAGGGCAATATTTCAACTATCCTTACTGACAGTGCATTCGGCGGCGTTATCTGCTACTATCTTAACATCAGAAAAGAAACGCTTGATACCTCGACCCACACAGGGCACTTAAGTATTGCATTTGTTCTCGGTGTTATTGCGGGAGGCTCAACGGTAGTATTCCCCTTATCCTATATAGTTTTTGCAATGCTCCTGGTTCTGACCTTTGCGGTTATCCTCTCCCTTCCCGAGGCGGGAATCACTCTGATGACCGTGCTGCTCTTTGTTACGGGAATCGAGCTGCAATACGTTATTCTCGGTGCAACCGCAATATCCTACGTATTTAAGCTTATTCGCAGAAAAAGAAGATTATCGTTCAAAAAAACCGATGCGGTGCTTGTTATCTTTGCGCTTTGTGCTCTCTTCGGCGTAATCGTTGCCGACGGCGAGGATACAGGTATCTCTGCTTTGAAATATTCCCTGCTTCTTATAGCTTATTTTCTCTGTATCTGCCTTGTTCGGGAAAGAGAAAAGCTTCTTAAGGTGCTTTATGCAGCTATAATGTCTGCGGGCATTATCAGCTCATTCTATATTTGTGCAAGAGCTCTTCGCGCACTTGTCAGCACAGGCTTTTTGGTTGAGCCTGACTATCTTTACAATGTAGCTTGCGCTTTGCCCGCCATTGAAAGCGGCTTCGCCCCCTTTGCCTTTGCAGTTCTTACTCCTCTTTGCTGTGCCTTTATCATAAAGGCAAGCTCAGACGGATACAGATTCACATCCTGTCTCTGCCTTGCATCAATGCTTGGCTATCTCCTTCTTTCAGGAGAGCTTGCATTTGCTCTTGCAGGCGCTGTTGCAACAACCTTCTTCCTTTTCGTTACAGGATCAAGATGGGTCTACGTTTCTATCAGCGCTGTACTTGGCGGCTCGGTCATCCTCGCTTTTTCAGGCTCCTTCGGAGACAGAATATACAGATACGTTATGTCAAGCCTCTCCGATGCCTTCAATCAGGCAAGAGATATGTCCTACATCTCCAGCAATACCTTCTCAAGAGAGTATGCGCTGTGGGGTCACGGATTCAACGGCTTTGAGGATACCGGCTCAAACTTCTATTATTCCCTCGTTTCACACCTCGGAATTGCCGGATTTGTTATCCTCTGTGTTTTCGTGCTTTTCGTTTTAGCAGAGGCGACGGTCATTACAATAAAAACATATCGCACCTCTCAGTGCGATGAGGCAATGAGCAGATTCCCCTCTATAGGCTCCCCTGCAGAAACAAGAGCCTGCACCCTTGCTCTTTCCTGCTCGATTATCGTTTGTATTATCTGCGCAACGTTTTGTAACTTCTTCACAAATCCGTCTACTTATCTTATGTTCTTCATGCTGTGTGCATTCTGCGCCGCTTATGCACGAAGCGCAAAGGATGAGATAGGCAATGCAGAGGGCGCGCTTTCCTGTAACCAGTCAAGCGACCGCTATCTGACTAAGCTCTGATATACGCAAAGGAGTGATAAAATTGAACACAAAAAACAAAAAGAAAATAAATATAGTTGACGTCATTATCCTGACGGCACTGGTTGTAGCAATCATCTGCGCCGGCTTTACCATAGTAAAGGGACTGGGCTCCTTCGGTGAGCGAGTATCCATCAGCTATACTGTTGCCGTCGACCCCATTGACAGCGACTTCGTTTCAAAGGTAAGCGTAGGCGACGGACTTTACGATTTTGCAACTGCCGACCGTATCGGAACCGTCAGCGCAGTTTCAGACGGACAGGCTTACCGCAAGTCCTACAGCGAGGGCTCAGACCCCCGCGGCAGCGCTATTGAAGGCATGAGCGTGCTTTATATCACGCTGACAGCTGAAGCCACAAAGACGGATACCGGATATTCCATAGGAAATACCCTCCTGGGCATCGGTCGTGAAATCGAAATGAGATTCCCGGGTCTTTACTGCATCGGAGAATGCGTAAGGATCGAAAGAATCGAAGAATAAATGATTGGAGAATATTATGGAAATCACCTCTCTTATAACCAATGAACTGACCACGATAATTACCTCACTTATTATCGCCATCGTTGCAGTTGCCTGTGCGGCGCTTGTTTCCTACACAACAACCCCTCCCGTCAGACTTCTTGCATTCAGAATCGGAGCTATTGATATTCCCACAGATGCAAGACGTATGCACAAAAAGCCTATCCCCCGTATCGGCGGTCTTGCTATCTTTGCCGGATTCCTTGTTGCAACCCTCGTATTCTGCGAGCCCTCCTCCCAACTTTTCGCTATCTGGATCGGAGGCGGAATCCTTATTATTCTCGGAATCCTTGACGATATTTTCCGCCTTCCCGCTCTTATAAAGCTGGTGGTTCAGCTTTGCGTTGCAGGTATTGCAGTTTCATTCGGTATTCTTATCGAGCATATCACACTCTTCGGTGCTCATATCGAATTCGGATATTTCTCCATTCCCATCACAATGCTCTGGATAGTAGGCCTTTCAAACGCCATCAACCTTATCGACGGTCTTGACGGTCTTTCCTGCGGTATCTCCGCTATCACCTCCTTCTCCATCTTTATGGTTATGCTCATCACAGGTGACTATACAGCGGCGCTTATCACAGCTATCCTTACAGGCTCCTGCCTCGGATTCTTGCCCTACAACAAGAACCCTGCCAAGATATTCATGGGCGACACAGGTGCGCTGTTCCTCGGATATACTCTTTCCATCATTTCCGTACAGGGACTCTTCAAGCTCCATACAATGCTTTCCTTCCTTGTACCTCTCTCAATTTTTGCACTTCCCATTTTCGATACACTTATCGCAATCATCCGCCGTGTTCTCCACGGCCAGAGCCCCTTCCATCCCGACCGCGGCCATTTCCACCACAAGCTGGTAGACATGGGCTTCACTCACAAGGAAGCTGTTAAGATTCTTTATGCTATCTCCGGTCTTATGGGTCTCGTTGCAGCAACCTATACCGAGGCAATGTTCCAGGAATCTGTAACAAGAATCTGGAAGACAGTTGTTCTCTTTGTTGCAGCAATCTTCATCCTCATTCTCATCTTCATCTGCATGAAGAAGCCCAGCACACGTATCCTTTCAGGTCTTGCAGAGCATGTAAGCGAGATCAGACTCGAGGCTGAAAAGCAGGAGCGAGAGGCAAAGGAAAAGGCTGAGGCTGAGGCTGAAGCACTTGAAAAGGCTGCATTCGCCGAAAAGAAAAAGAAAGCAAAAAAAGACAAGAAAAACGCTGATAAATAACAGCCTGAATAAATATGAATAAAAAAGAAGAAATTAAAAACAAGAAAAAGATCGCCGCAGTTGACGTGATGATAGCCGTCCTCATTGTTCTTTGCATTGCAGGACTTATTATCCGTATCGCTGTGGGCGACAGCGGTCTTTTCTCAGGCGGCAAGGGTGAGTATATCGTTTCCTACGTCGTTCGGGGAGAGGACGATGAATACAGTCCCTATTTTTCAGAGGGACGTGAGTTCTTCCTTGAAAGCGGTGAAAGCTTCGGCACTCTTATTGCAGACGCAGAGCTCCCCCCCGCAGAGGTATATGAGGAAACTCCCACAGGAGAGCTTAAGCTTTATTATGCTACAGACGGCATGGTAGACTTCAAGGGCACTGTCCTTGTGAAGGGCACCATGACAGACTCAGGCTTCCTTCTCAATTCAAACACATATATCGCCCCCAATATGACTATTACAGTTGCAAGCTCAGACATCACAGTTGAGCTTCTTATCACCGACATTACAAAGGCCCAGTAAAAAGACCTTTGGCATAAGAAAGGTTGGTATTTTATTGAACAATCTTAAAAATTTCGGAATAGTTTTTGCAGTTTCCTTCGTTGTTCTCGGTATTATCGCAATATTTGCCTGCGGCTACGTGGCAGATACCGTTGCGGGAATCTTTACCGATGACGGAGACGACCTTGATGCAATTCTGACTCCTGCTGAAACAACGGGAATAGGAAACGACGGCGAGGACGACAGACTTACAAAAAAGCTTAACGGCGAAAGCTTCACATGGCTTATGATAGTCTCCGACTACCGCCCGAATGTTTTTGACAACTACTATCCTCAGTCTGAAAAGGACGTTGACAAGCTGAAGGAGGACTTCGGTATCCTCGACGACGAATACAGACTTATTGAGGCTACAAACATCGTTGTTATCCGTGCTGACGTCAAGACCCGTGAATACGTTGTCATGACTATCCCCACAGAAACAAGGATAGACACCCCCTCCGGCAAGATTACTCTTGGCGAGGTTTACGGTATCAGCGGCGCCGAGACCCTCTCAAAGGAAGTCGGCAGCATGACCGGTCTTAACGTTGACTACTACTCAGTTATCCACTCCACAGAGCTTCCTACCGTTGCAAATACTGTGGGAAGCATTCAGTGCAATATCCCCGTTGACATTGCCTTTGACGGAAAGAACTATGTGACAGCCCCTGAGGAGGTCACAACAGACAAGTCCGATGCTAAGGAAACAACAGCGAAAAAGGATAAGGACAAGGATAAAGATAAAAAGGACGAGACCACAGAGGCTGAGACAACCTATGTAAAGGAGCTTGACCGTGCTGCAAGCGTAAACCTTGCAAAAAAGCTTACGGCTGCCCTCCTTTACTATGATGATACCGACGGTATTGACGACGAGATGCTTATTCTCCAGAGCTTTGCCAACGGACTTATGGTAAACCTCTCAGGAAAATCTGACGGAGACCTTACCTCAGCATTCACAAGCATCAACAAAAAGCTTGTGAGCACAAACATTACAAAGGACGACGTTCTGGCTCATACCGAGGTTATCCGCGGCTACAGCTGGTTCAAGATCCAGACACTCACTTACCCCGGAAAGTATATTCCCGGAAGAGCCGGAAGAGAAGGCTACTACAATCCCGATATTGACGCGGCTATCAGCTTCTTTGCTGACTACCGCTGAATAATATAAGTTATAAACCGAAAGGACAATAAATATCATGGCAAGAATGAAAAACACAGACAAGACGATGGATAAGATCGTCGCACTTTGCAAGGGCCGCGGCTTCGTATACGCAGGCAGTGAAATCTACGGCGGTCTCGCAAACTCCTGGGACTACGGCCCCCTCGGCGTTGAGTTCAAGAACAACGTAAAGAAGGCTTGGTGGAAGAAGTTCGTTCAGGAATCCAAGTACAACGTAGGTCTCGATGCAGGTATCCTTATGAACCCCCGCACATGGGTTGCATCCGGACACGTAGTTAACTTTAACGACCCCCTTATCGACTGCCACTCCTGTAAGATGCGTCACCGCGCTGACAAGCTCATCGAGGACTGGAACGCAGAGAACGGCGTTGATATGGTAGTTGAGGCTCTCTCCAACGAGGAGATGACAGCATACATCCGCGAGCATTCCATCCCCTGCCCCGGCTGCGGCAAGTCTGACTTTACAGATATCCGTAAGTTCAACATGATGTTCAAGACATTCCAGGGCGTTACAGAGGACTCTTCCACAGAGCTTTACCTCCGTCCCGAGACTGCTCAGGGTATCTTCGTTAACTTCAAAAACGTTCAGAGAACAACAAGAAAGAAGGTTCCCTTCGGCGTTTGCCAGGTAGGTAAGTCCTTCAGAAACGAGATCACTCCCGGTAACTTCACATTCAGAACAAGAGAGTTTGAGCAGATGGAGCTTGAGTTCTACTGCAAGCCCGGCACAGACCTTGAATGGTTCAACTACTGGAAGGAGTACTGCCACAAGTGGCTCCTCGACCTCGGCATGAGAGAGGAAAACCTCAAGCTCCGTGACCACGAGGAGGCTGAGCTTTTCCACTACTCCAAGGCAACAACAGACTTCGAGTTCCTCTTCCCCTTCGGATGGGGCGAGCTCTGGGGTATTGCTGACAGAACAGACTTCGACCTTAAGTCTCACCAGAATGAGTCCGGCGAGTCTATGGAATACTTCGATCCCGAAACAAACGAAAAGTATATCCCCTACGTTGTAGAGCCCTCCCTCGGTGCTGACCGTGTTGCTCTCGCATTCCTTATCGAGGCTTACGACGAAGAGGTTGTAGACGAGGCTAAGAACGACGTTCGTGTTGTTCTCCACCTCCATCCCGCACTTGCTCCTATCAAGGCAGCAGTTCTTCCCCTCTCCAAGAAGCTCTCCGAGCAGGCTGAGGAGGTTTACTCTGAGCTTGCAAAGTACTACAGAGTTGACTTCGACGAAACTGGCTCTATCGGTAAGCGCTACCGCCGTCAGGACGAGATCGGTACTCCCTACTGCATTACATACGACTTCGATTCTATCGAGGACGGCTGCGTAACAGTTCGTGAGCGTGACTCCATGGAGCAGGTACGTCTCCCCATTTCCGAGCTCAAGGCATACCTCGACGAGAAGCTTTACTTCTAAGAGAGTACGCTCGCTTTTTTGAAAAAAAGCTCCGCAAAAAACTTTAAAAATCAGTTCAGCAGAACTTTACAGGCAAAAGTTGCGGTGCCTAGGCACCGCGGGCGCTTTAGCGCCCTGCCAACGCAGGAAAGCACACGAAAATGAGCTCGTTCATTTTCGTGTCTTTCCCGTTAATGCGTTGGCTTTTGCCTTTCGCTATCTTTGTTAGCATAAAGTTTTCGTCAACCTTTTTCAAAAGGTTGCAGGTTGTTAGGGCAGAGCCCTGACTCGCACCTCGCAAGGTGCGAAACACCTTAAATGTTCACAAGAAAGGAAAAGTATTATGGAATTCATTATCTCTAAGGGCGAAACAGTCGCTAAATGCACATCCTGCGGTGGCGAGCTTATCTCCTTCGTTAAGGACGGTGCTGAGTACGTATGGTACGGCCATGCAGAGCACTGGAGCGGTCAGGCTCCCTGCCTCTTCCCCGTTGTTTGCAGACCTCTTGAGGACCGCGTTATCATCGACGGCACATCCTACCCCATGAAGAAGCACGGCTTTGCAAGAAAGGTAGAGTTTACTCCCGTTGAGGTTAAGCCCGACAGCGTTACTCTCCGTCTCACAGAAAGCGACGACACAAAGGCTATCTTCCCCTACGAGTTCAACCTCGATATCACTCACTCCGTTACTGAGGACGGCTTTACAACAGAGTATAAGGTAACAAACAAGTCCGATAAGGAAATGACATTCTGCATCGGCGGTCACCCCGGCTTCAACTGCCCCATTTTCGAGGGCGAGAAGTTTGAGGACTACTCTCTCGTATTCGACAACGCTGAGGGCGCTGTAGCTCACAACTGTGACCTCGACGCAGGCGGATATATGAGCTCCGATATGCCCGAGCTTGATTACATCAAGGACGGCAAGATGGACCTTATTTACGATCGCTTCGACTTCGACGCTGTTGTTGTTGAAAACCTCCCTGTTAAGAAGGTTAACCTCGTTAACCGCAACACAGGACACGGTGTTCGCTTCGAGTTCGATTCCTACGATGCAATCGGATTCTGGACTCCCATCAAGATGTCCTCTCCCTTCATCTGCCTCGAGCCCTGGAACGGTCTCCCCGGCGGTACAAACGAAACTCCCGACTTCAAGGATAAGAAGTATGCAAAGACTATCGCTCCCGGCGAAAGCTTCGTAACATCTTATACTGCTACTGTAATCTGATGAATCTTTGTAATCTTTCCACTGTCCGTGAGCTTCTTGATCGCTACGGTCTTGCCCCCAGAAAGGGCTTTGGACAGAACTTTCTCATAAACCCCGACGTTCCCGCCCGCATTGCGGGAAGCTCTGCCACAGGCTTTGACTGCGGCTGGGGCGGCGCTGATTCCACAGCTCCCGAGGGAGTATGCGCTCTTGAAATCGGCCCCGGCATCGGCGCCATGACCCGAGAGCTTTCCTCTCTTTTTGAGAAGGTCCTTGCCGTTGAGATCGACCGCGGACTTATCCCTCTTCTCGGAGAAACCCTTGAGGACTGCGACAACGTCACCGTTATCAACGAGGACTTTATGACCCTTTCCTTAAAGGATCTTCTTCGCGAGAATTTCGGCGAAAGCCCCGTTCGCATCTGCGCAAATCTTCCTTATTACATTACGTCTCCCATACTCATGTCTGTGCTTGAGGCGTATAAGCCCTCCGAGCGCCCTCAGGTTGAGTCCATCACCGTTCTCGTGCAGAACGAGGTTGCAGACCGCCTTTGCGCTGAGGCAGGAACAAATGAGTACGGAGCCATCACTGCCGCAGTTAACCTTTGCGGAACTGCAAGAAAGCTCTTCACAGTTCCTGCGGGATGCTTCTATCCTGCACCTAAGGTAACGAGCGCAGTTGTGCAGATCACCCTTCACAAAAACGGTGTTCGCGGCGCCTTTGATTCTCTCCCCGAGGATGACGAAGAGCTTGATAAGCTTATCGGATTTGCAAAGCGTCTTATCGCCGCTGCCTTTGCCCAGAGAAGAAAGACTCTCACAAATGCTCTTTCATCCGTTTGCCCGAAGGAAAAGACTGAGGCTGCCCTCGAGGCTCTCGGAATTCGTTCCGACATTCGTGGAGAAAAGCTTTCCGCCGCTGATTTCGTTGCCATTGCAAAGCACGTCAGAGCAATCTAATAAAGCTTGGTTTTTATATGAACAGATTTAATCTCTATTCCCGTACAGAGGAAGAAAAGACCCGCGATATAATAATGTATGAAAAGAAGGCTGAGGCAAGAGAAATTTGCGAGCTTTATGAAAAAAAGAAAAAGCGCGCAGACCTTGTGACTGTCATTGCGGCAGCAGCAATTGCCATTGGTGCATTCCCTCTTTTCTATAATGCCTATGACAGCGAAAGCATCATCGGTATGATACTTGTTATCGCAGGAGCTGCAGCTCTTACCATTGTTGCAAGAATCATCGCAGGAGCAATCCTTGTCCGCTCCCTTGCCGTATTTCTAAAATGGGGCTCCCTTTGCGAAAAATGGAAGGATGCGAGAAAGGTAATGCACGACTACGAGGCAAAATTTGCCGATCAGACAGTTTTCGAGGAAGACTTGAAGAAGGCTGAAAAGCGCCTTATGGATGCCTGCGATACACTTATCGCCTATGCCAAAGAGCACGGCATCAAGCCCGAGCTCTGAGGAGGCTGTATGGAAGCTGTAGTTTTGACAGCCCTCGGAGTCGGTGCTTCAACTGTTTTCGGCTCTCTGCTGGGATTTCTTTTCAAAAAGATATCACACCGCTTTTCCGATATCGTTCTTTCATTTGCTGCAGGAGTTATGCTTTCTGCCGCAGTGCTTGGACTCATCATTCCCTCCGTTGAATACGGCGGTAAATACGGTATTATTATCACCGTTGCCGGCATTTTTGCAGGTGCGCTGTATCTTAACGTTATAGATAAGCTTGTGCCTCACCTTCATAAAATGGTAGGCTCCGATATCGAAGCGCATAACAACGCAAACCTTTCCAAGGTGCTTTTGTTCGTTATGGCAATTGCCATACATAATCTTCCCGAGGGTATTGCCGCAGGCGTCGGCTTCGGCTCGGGAGACACATCAAAGGCACTCCTTATCGCAGGAGGTATCGCTCTCCAGAATATCCCCGAGGGTATGGTCATTATAGGACCACTCCTCGCATCGGGAGTGAGCGCAAAAAGAACCTTTCTTCTTGCAGCAGTGACCGGCCTTGTTGAGGTTGTGGGTACCTTTATCGGATATTTCGCCGTCAGCATAGCATCATTCATTCTCCCCTTTGCTCTTGCATTTGCGGGAGGTACCATGCTGTACGTTATCAGCGATGAAATGATCCCCGAGACTCACGCCCACGGAAGTGAGCGAGGCGCAACCTATGCTCTCCTTATAGGCTTTTGCGTGATGCTCATCTGCGACACTCTTCTAGGATAAAAAAAGAACCCCGATTCGGGGTTCTTTTTTTATCCTTTGACACAGTTATTTTCTATGCCCTCTTTGAGGTATCCTTTAATATTTTCAACCGTTGTCTCTGCAATATTGTCAAGTGCATCCTCGGTGAGAAATGCCTGATGAGAGGTTACTATAACGTTTGGCATAGATATAAGTCTTGCCAGGATATCATCTGAAACGATGTGGTTTGAATAATCTTCAAAGAACAGCTCGTTTTCATCCTCGTATACGTCAAGACAAGCACCGCCTATGCGACGCTCTTTGATTGCCAAAAGAAGTGCGGCAGCATCAATAAGTCCGCCTCGTGAGGTGTTTATTATTATCGCTCTTTTCTTCATTTTAGAAATAGCCTCCCCGTCTATCATATGATAGGTCTCATCGTTGAGGGGGCAATGAAGGGAGATAATGTCAGACTCTCTGAAAAGAGTATCGGTATCAACGTAGGAAACGTCGGGGATATCAGCAGGAAATTTATCGTGGGCTAGTATCTTCATTCCAAAGCCCTTGCAGATATTTATAAAGCACCGACCTATCTTTCCGGTGCCAACAATACCAACGGTCTTTCCGTGAAGATCGTATCCCGTCATACCTTTTAGACTGAAATTAAAATCCCTCGTTCGGATATATGCCTTGTGTATCCTTCTGATTGAGGTGAGAAGCATCGCCATTGCGTGCTCGGCAACGGAATAGGGAGAATATGCTGGGACGTTGAAAACGGGGATTCTGCCGTTCAGGTGCTTAAAATCCACGTTATTGAATCCTGCGCATCTGAGGGCGATATATTTGCATCCCTGCTCCAGGAGTATATCGATGACGGGAGCAGACACAGTATCGTTTACAAAGACGCAAACGCCGTCAGAGCCCCTTGCCAGAGAGGCAGTATCCTCGGTCAGCTTCGTCTCGAAATACTTGATTTTCAGCTCTGCCCGCTCAGCATAATAATCAAACGAGGGTTTATCGTATGTTTTGGCATCAAAAAATGCGATTTTCATGTTTTTGGCTCCTTTTTTAACGTGTTCCGTATTATATATGTTATCCCGAAAACTCCTTATAATACAGGGGGTGCGAGATTTATGCAAATGTAAAATATTGTTTTGAACCCGTGTTATTTATGCAACTGTCTAATTTATTGCCATTTCCCCCATTCACACTCGGTTTGAACAATAATTTTGCAAATAAACCGTGCAATTTGACAGCTGAAGGAGAATAATGTAAATACAAAAGAGCCGGAACGGCAAAGATTTTTTTCATCGGTAAACCAATTACGTTTTTATATTCACAAGGAACAGCTCTGTTGTTTAGAAAGTGCTCCTTTGGCTCCTGTTGGTATAACATTTTTTGTCGTTTTGCCTTTGTCCATTTTTGTTAAATGTTGTTTAATCTGTTGACTATCAATGTCGAATGTTATATAATATTCATTATAATAATACATTCAAGGAGTATGATTTGGCAAATTATTATACCTCTGAAGAAGTAACAAAAAAATCTTTTTTGTTTGTCAGCTATAATCACGAGAACAAGGAGCTTGTTACGGAAGTTATCGACTTTCTGTTAGATTCCGGTGTTCGTCTCTGGTACGATGCTGATCTGGGAATCGGTGACGAGTGGAACGAATTCGCAGAAAAGCTTATAAAGCATCCGAATTGCAAGGGCATTATCTTTTTCAACAGTGTTGAATCCTTTAAAAGTCAGCCTATTTATCAGGAGCGTTGTTTTGCTCTTGAGAAAGTTGCAGCTTACAAAAAGGAAGGGCGCCATTTCCCCATTTTCCCCGTTAACATCGGTAAGCCCTCTACCCTTCGACTTATCAAAAGTATTTTCGACAGTCTTCCCGATAGCGAGAAGGAAATCGACCGTGTATTTCCTCTTGAATATCTCAAAAATATTTCAGAAATATTTAAAAGCAATACCATTTACTGCTATGCCGATCCTGACGACAAGGAAGGCTATATGCAGCGTTTAAATGATGCTATAGCAAAGACTGAGCCCTCAGTTATAGACAAGAGTGCTGTAGCAATGAAGGAGCTCAGGAGCAGCACCCCTGCCTCCAATCCCGATATCAGGCTGGGAATCTGCAAGGACAAGCTTACCTCTGCTTTACCCGATTACCTTCTTACAGCAAACAAAATAGTTGAGTATAAGGGAGCCCAGTACATTGTTGAGAACGGTAAAGCTTATTCAGTCAAGCCCATTGTGTGGCGTCCCCTCTACTGCCATAACGATACGTTCGTTCTTTTATCCGAAGAAATAGTTGATGTGCGCAACGGAGGAAAGGATCTTTCCGAGTGGCTGGAAACAAAATTCCTCACATCATGCTTCACCGACGAGGAAAGAGCAAAAATCAGCAAGATCAGACTGCTCACCCCCACAGATATGACAAAAACAGAAAGCGAGACAGCTTTTGTTTTCCCGCCTTCCGAAGCAAATTCCGAATCCAACTGGTGGATAGATGCCATGGGAACCGGAGTTCTTCAGAAGATCATCAAAAAGAACGGCACAGTTTACAACAGCGGCTATAACTACCGTATCAAAAAGTGCGGTGTTCGCCCTGTTATTACAGTTCATAAAGATATTATATCCGACTTGGCATGATACCCTTAGCTAAAAAATATTTATCAATACATAACAAGGAGAATAATCATGGCATCTGTTAGAAAAGCAAAGTACGGTTCCTTCCAGGACATCATCGACACCACCGCATCCGAGAAAAACGATTCTATTTTTAACAACTACAAGCCCAAGGGCGAAATTGGCAAAGAGATTTTTAAAGAGCTTTATAAAAGATTCAATAACGATCCTGCACAGGGCGCTATAGGCTTTTATATGGACGATACCAAGGCTATCGGTCTTCTCTCCCAGTGCCAGTCTCTTCAGGCACTCCTTCTTTTAGCTTCCGATTTCGGTCTGACATTCGACGATAAACGTATCGTATCAGATGATGAAGATAACCTCACCATCCGTGAAATCATGGACATCGTTATCGAAGATATCTTCAAAAGAATCAAAACAAAGGAAGATCACGTTTATCGCTTTGATGCTTCTCCCTACGAGACAAAGCTGTTCACCGTTGAACGCTCCAACATTGAAGCTATCACATGGGTTATCCCCTGCTTCCTTCAGGCTCTGAAGTACCACGCAACCATCGGTGAGACCTGTAAATGGGAGGAACAGCTCGTTGACGTTATTTCATACGGTCTCAGATATATCAATGACAGCTTTATCGACGGAGAGAGCGAGCTTGGTAAGTCAAACAAGCTTGAGATAGGCTGGAACTTCTCCAAGAAGTGCGAAGAGCCTTCTCTTTACTATACGTTTACCGTTTGTGAATGCTTCGTTGAGTTTTTCACAACCTTTGAAGATTACCTCACCTACAAAGAGGCTGAGCGTATACATAAGACCTACCCCGCAAAAAATATCCCCAAGCAGCTCAGAATCGCCAAGGAAGAGCACGATAAGGAATATGAAAGACTGAAGGCCGCAGGCGACCGAGGCTATGACCCCGATACAGGTAAAAAGCTTGCACAGTTTGACGAATACAACGAGCTCTTCCTCAGATATAAGGAGATCAACAACGGTATCGCTGATATTGACGGATCTATTTACGGTGAGCTTGAAGAAAAGTGCAAAATGGTTGCAAGAGAGATCTGGCGTCTCAGTAAAGAGCATCTCGCTGATGACTTTTACTATAACGACCTCAGTACAACCCTGACCGAGGCAGAAATCTCCATCTCCACCACAAGTGACGCACTCTTTAATACAGTTTACATCATCAACATCATGCTTGATGCAGGTATGGATGAAGAGCTGGAGCTTCTCAGATCTGTTGCCACAACTCAGGACGAAGCTTTCGAGCTGGAGCAGGAGTACAACAACCTTCTTGAATCCTGCCAGCTTGCTTCTCAGAAGGCTCTCCGTACATACGAAAAGCTCAAAAACGTAGGTAAAGAATATATCGTTGAGCAGTTCCTTGTCGGTTTCAACGAGAACTTCACTTTCCATAAGGACATCGTTCGAGAGCTCCGTAAGCGCCGTATGCGTGTATTTACCCTCATTCCTCTGCTTATCCGTACAAACAACGCCATCAGTGAGTACCTCATCAAATACCCTCAGGTAAACATGAAGAAGTACCTCGGCTATATTCTTGACAACAGATTTGTTGAAAAGAATAAGGCTAAGTGGATCTGGGAAAATGACGGCTTCTTCAGTGCAAGTAACTATTACTACGTTTCCGCTCTCGGTGAGTTCTACGCATACTATGAAAGATACGAAAGCGAATACATAGAAAACTATAACCAGAACGAGGCTCAGCGCAAGGCTATCATCGAAAAGAGAGACGAGCAGCTCAAAGCACCTACCGGTGAAATCGGTGTGCTTAAGAGAAAGCTTCAGGACAAGGAAAAGGAAATCGAACGTCTGAAGAAAGAAAAGGAAAGCATTGATACTCCCGTTGAGAATGCAGTTTCCTTGATCGTATCCCGTGAGATGTCCAAGCTGCTTCCCGAAATGCTTTGCAGCTTCATTGAAAGCTGCAGCGCAGGTCTTACAGTATCCGATATCGATGATACTCCCTGCACAGAGGAGCACAAGCATTTTTCCAATGCTGTCAGCCAGTTTATGTTTGCACTTATGAGCAAATATATTTACGATACAGTTCGCTCTACAAAGCTTTCCAAGAGCGAAAATAAAGAAAACCATGAAGTACTCAGAGCAAACGTTCAGAAAGAGCTTATCCGTTGCCTGAGAAGCTATATTGCCGAAATCAGTAACAGCGATGAGGACAGAAGCTCTTTTTATAACCAGAACTAAGGAGACCATCTAAAGATGAAGACAATTTCTTTCTTTTCCTATAAAGGCGGTGCGGGACGAAGCACACTTGCTTATAACATAATTCCCATTCTTGCAGCAGAGCATATCCAGCCCACAGCTGAATCCCCCATTATCGTTGTTGATACTGACGTTGACAGCTGCGGTATGTCTTACCTGCTCAAGGCAGAGAAAAAGGTTACCGATACAAACTGCATCCAGCACCTTCTCGGCAACCCCTTTGATACTACCCCCACCTCCTCCGTTGCCACTCATCCCTTCCTTAGCCAGCTTATCCCCGTTGGTAATGCTTACGGCTATGAGGACAACGACGCTATCCTTCTTCTCCCTGCAAAGGACAACAAAAACATCGGTAAGGATGCCAAAAACAACTATGCTGAGTCCGGCGGATTCTCTTACATGGAATCTCTTGAAAGCTTTCTTGAGGTTTGCGATGAGGTTTACGATATCCCCGCAGTTATTTTCGACTCTTCCGTTGGTAACACTGCCCTTGCAAACATCTCTAACGAAGCTGCAACTATCATTGTGTGCGTTATGCGTCCCACAATTCAGTTCGTAAACGGTACACGCCGCTATCTTCTCGGCGTTGAGAACGATGAAAAGATGTTCTCAAAGGGTAAGAACATTGTAGTTGTTCCCAACGTTATTCCCCAGAACGAGGTAGTTATCAACGGTCTTCGTTATCCCGATGCCGCTATCAGTAAGATCAGAATCGATTTTTCAACCGATTTTGAGGACAGCATCATGCATGACTACCATTTTGACATGCTCGATCCTGATGAATTCGGTATCCCCGCAGTAAACCGCTTCATGTGGCTTGAGGATGCACTCTATACTAAAAAAGAGCTTAACGAAAACGAACAGATAGCTCTTCAGCGATACAGAAAGCTTGCAGCTCTGCTTGACGATATCGACGCTGATTATTAATTTCGGGAGGCCATCTCAATGGTAGAAATATCTGTAACTGAAAAACAACAGTTAGCTAACAGAATAGAGGGCATTGGCAAATTCTTTGAAAAAAACGTAAGCGATAATATGAAAAAATACATTCTCGGCGGCACAAAGGTTGCCAGATACGTTAAGCGTATCCCCGATTATGTTGTTTATATCAATAATATTATGTCTCTTGCGTTCATTTTTGCACACGGATGTCTCAGATGCGATACTGACAGCGAAGAGCCTGTGAGCAAAAACGTTACAAAGCAAAGCTCTATCCGTATTATAAACAGCCTTAACAAGGCTTACGTTCAGTACCCCGTCACATCTGAGCTTATTCAGTTCGTTCTTTCCGATATCCAGTTTGAAATGCTCCAGGGTACGGACAGCGAGCTTTACGAGGTATTTGAGCATCTCTGCCCCTTCAGCTCAAAGGAATTTACTCTCACCAAGTATTACAAGCTTATCGCAGAATGGAAAGCTGCTCCCTCTCGTTTCAACACAAATTCAAACGATCTTGCGGGCATGTTCCAGAAGCTTTTGCAGAACATGGTGTTCATCAAGAACTATGATCTTGTTCGCGATGAGGACGGTAATTTCACCTTCTTTGAAAAAGAAGCGATGGAATTCGGTGATATGGGCAAATACAGCACAGTTCCCGCTTCACATATCATTTATTACGATCCTACCAAATCCCTTGATATGTTTTCTCTTTACAGCATTGAGAAAATCGAAGAGGATTCCTCAAAGCAGCTTGGACTCAGCTACATCTCCGGAGACGGATTTAAGACCCTTTCCTTCCGAGTATCGGAAGATCTTCCTGAGGATGAAAGCAGCTCTGCCAATTTCATCTGCTCTGATGCTGAAGAATATTACTATGAAATAATCGGTGAAGGTTGGACACCCGACACCGACGAAACCGACACAAAAAAAAACTCTAATTTTATAGACCAGGTCCATGCGATCAACTATAAATACATAAAAAACCTGGCTCTGGCCATCTCTGATGCCATCGGAGTCAATATGGGCTCCAAAAGAGCGCTTTATAAAGCATACCATTTCCGCCACAAGGACGTTTTCGAAAAGATAACCTCCCTTGCTGACGTAGAGGATATGAAGCTTGACTGGGACGGCATTATCGTTATGCTTCTCATAGAATCAAGCCCTACAAGCGTTCTTGAAACACTTTTCCGTGCTGTTCCCCAAACCTTTATCACTATCGCCAGAAACCTTTGCAAGCGTATCGATAACCCTGATATGCCTATCTACGGTCTCAACGAAAAAGAGCTTGTGAAAAAGGTTAACGAAATAATCCAGTCCAAGCTCATTTTGGGAGAATCCAGCGGATTCGGTAAGATTCCCAGAGTCAAATCCGATGAGCGACTCTATGCTCATGCAGCATCGCAGCTCATCATTTCATCAATTTCATCTGCTCTGGAAAGCGATGCTATTGAAAAAACCATCTGCGCCGGCAATATTTACGACAACATTTCTCTTCTTAACAAGATGAAGTCGGATACGTCTGCCGAGCAAAAATGCAAATATGTCAGCATCATTCTCGGAGAAACGTTCAGACATCTTATCTGCTTCTATACAGGCCTTCTCAGCTATGGCGAGATCAAAGCCAAATTTGATGCGGAATCCTGCAACAGCTGCTTCTCCGAATCAAAGATAGCGTTCTATCAGAAAAAGCTTCACAATGCTTTTATGAATGCTGCAAAAAATGAGGCTAAAGAGCTTAAGGGCTATAACCCTGCAGACCAGAAGGATATGATTACACTTCTTCACCGCTTTATCACTCTGTGCGAAAACTGCAGCTCTTCCTCTAAAACCAGAACAACCAATGGCCATAAGCTCTATGCTGCTCTTGGCAGACATGAGCTTCTGAACATCAATGAATTTAAGAACTACGCTCTTGGTTACGTAGAAACCCTTTCCGAAATTAACGAAAATAACGTTAACAACTGGATCGCATTTGCTTTGGATGTATTAAAGTATCTCCGTTACGGCAGTTTCAAAAGCAAAACAGATTCTGCCTTCAATGCAGTTTATCCCTTTACCGCAGTTTATAACCGCGGTAACGAAAACTACGACGGATACAAAACCGTTACCTTTACTCTGTTTATAGACTCTGACAACGACGACAAAACAGAAAAAGAATACATCAACGTGCTTACTGAGTTTTCTTACAACCTGAGCAATGTTTTCTACTGCCTCCCCAATATCCTCCGTTCCAATAAGAAATGGTGGATAGACCCCGTGCTCATCAATTTCAAAGACTTTAACGAGCTGTTCTCCGATGATGACGAAAAGGATAACAGCGACGATACTGCAGAGGAGTAAACAAAAAATGGTATCAAACCGACATTACATGCTGGACGCATACGGTTGCTTTGTGGAGCAATCAAACAGCATTATGGTAGTAAATGACCTGCTTGTTCAGTTGGCTACTGATCTTGAAATGAAGCCGGTCATGCCTCCTTTTCTGATCCCTTTCTACTATTGCAATGACGCTGAGGACGTTGGAATCAGTGCGTTTTGTATCTGCGCAAACGGCTCCCACATAACCATTCATACCTTCCCTTATCGCTCCTGCTATTTCGTTGATATTCTGACAGACCAGTTTTTCAGCGAATCAGAGGTTACAAACACTATCCGCAACCAGCTTTATGCGAGCAACATAAGTACAAACGTTGTGGACAGAAGAGTTTTCGAGGGTATTGACGGTGCCATCGATACAGATAACGATTTCGGCCCTCATTACATGATTACGGTAGAAAACCTTGATGCTGACCTGGAAAGCATTTTCTCCTGGCTTGATACTATTGCGCCCAGCATTAACATGCAGGCAATTTCCCGCCCCTACGTTATCTACGACAATTCTACAAACCCCAATTACATCTCGGGTATTCTTGTTGTAGCGCAGAGCCATATCGCCTTCCATTACTCTATTCAGGAAAAGGTTGCGAATATTGACATATTCTCATGCAGCTTCCTTGAAAACGGAGCAATTGAATCTCTTATTCATCAGTCTTTCGGTGAAGAAATATCAATCAATCTGTTTGCAAGAGGAAGTAAGCATAAGATCGAATGCCAGAAGCGCTCCAGACAAACTATAATAGAAAAGAATTCCGGCTGGCGAGATAATATTATGTGAAAATAAAAGCACAAAAAAAGGATGCAATTCTGCATCCTTTTTTTGTGCTTTTAAGCATTAATCGTCGTCCTTTTCCTGCTCCTTGAGAGGAAGCTCAGCAAAGGGCACAAGGCAGTTGTGAAGCTTTGCAAGGTCATTTCTGCCTTCCTTTTCAACTGTACCTCCGTAGGAATATCCCTCGGAGCGCATATATGCATTCCAGCGGCAGTGCTCAAGCTTTCTGATTGCCCAAAGCTCCTCCTGAGTTCTTTCGGAGGGATCCTTGTCAATTCCGGGAATTAAGCAAAGAGATTTCATCCTTCTGTGAATTGCAGATGCAAGAGATGACTTGAAATTATAATCGAAGCGCCAGAAATCACTTTCATTGCCCCAGCGCATATGTCTCTGAAGGGCAACTGCCTCAACGTCGGATCCGAGAATTACTCTTTCGGAATATGATGTTCTGAGGTCACCGATAAAGTCTATATCATAGCTCTGCTGCTTAAAGTTTGTAACACCAGTAAGAGCTTCTCTCTTTTCGGAATTATAAACTACGGAATGGATACGGGGAGCATATCCGAGACGGGCAAAAAGTGTGCGAAGCTTTACTGCTGTCGCTATATTCTTCTCATCATTGCCGAGGGCAACAAATACATACGTTATACGGGGGAGAGCTGCAACAGCATCGTCAAAGCTCTTTGTCTCAACGTCCACACCGGGATAGATATTGAGCTCATATTTTGCCTCACCGTCAATATCGAATCTTCCGTTGAAGCGGGGATCCATAAGCTCAGGGCAAAGAGAGGTGAATTTTTCGCAGGCATTCTTATCGCTGTCGAAGGCGTAAATTCTTGCCTCGTAGCCGTCCATCTGGCAGAACCAGGGAAGAGCCTTAGCCATCTCGCGACCGTGGTTACCCATACCAACAACAAGGGCAGATATCTGCTTTGTGCCCTTTTCATCCTCAACGGCACTGCAGAATATCTTCTCATATCCTTCCTCATAGAGAGTTCTTGTAACGAGAGACTGAACCTCGTTTACACGGCGAACCTTGATCTTTACCTCTTTGGTGCCGTTCTCGGTTTCCTCATTAAAGGCATTTGTGAGAAGCATCTCAGATTCGATCTGAGTTGAGAACAAATAAAGCTTTGTGTTCTCTCTGTATTTAAACTTTTCTATAAGCTTGAGGGCATGGTCAATGCTCTCGGACTGATCGTTTCCGATAGCGAAAAAGTTGAGCTCAGCATTTTTGCTGTGGAAGGAAAAGTCGATGGTTACGATATCCTTTTTGAAATAAATAGCACCGATCTCCTTAGCTCTTTCCAGAAGCTCGTAGCTTTCCTCCTCTTCCTTTTCAAAAACGTCTGTGAAAACGAAGATTCTGTTTTTCTTATCATTTTTGAAAAGGCTTTCCGCAAGAGAAATAGATCTTTCGTTAAGCTCGGAGAAAATAAATGCCTGAGATGTAAAATGTGTCAGGTATTTCTTATATGCGTTGATGTTCTTGAAAAAAGAAAGAACAAATCCGAAGGTCATAAGAGGCGCTACAACAAAAAGGAATGAGAAAAACAAAGTATATGCACGGGCCATTCCCTCGGAAAGGTCTGCCATATGGTTCGTTATAAACTCAAACTCACCGTCAACGATAAAGAGACGGATCATATTGTGTACTGCTATAAAAAACGTCTCAAAAGCGCCGCAGCCGCTGTCGCCGAATGCATCCATATAAACAGGAACAAACAAAAGCACAGCCGACACAACGATTCCCGCAGAAAAAATCTTTGCAGGATCAAGGAGGCGCCCTCTTCTGTATCTTGTTTTACTGCGAATTAATGCCGCAACAGAAGCTCCTGCAAGGCACACAGCTGCCAAAATAAAGAAAATCAACCAACTCATAATTTCTTGCCTTCTTTCCGGTTTCAAAAGGTGCTGATCACCCATTTTTATAAGTTTATTTTATCACAAAAAGATATTCTTCGCAAGGGTATGTGTAATATTTACAAATTAATTAAATCTTGACATAAAAATTACAGTAGATTATAATTAAAAAAACACTAATACAAAAAGGATTGGTAATATTATGGAAAACAAGAAAATTCCCGTTATTCTGGATACCGATATCGGCGGCGATATTGACGACTCCTGGGCGCTTGCCCTCCTTCTCCGCTGCCCCGAGCTTGATACAAAGCTCGTTGTTACCGCACTTGAGGGCGGCTCTGACCCCTATGCAAGAGCAAAGATAACAGCAAAGCAGATCGCAAACAGCGGCTACTCCATTCCCGTAGGCTCCGGTATTCCCGTTGAGTCCGAGAGCACAACGATGGGCGGCTGGGCTGAGGATTTCGATCTTGACAGCTACTCCGCTCCCTTCTATAAGGACGGCATTCAGGCAATGATCGATACAGTTATGGCATCTGAGGAGACTGTTACCATCATCTGCATCGGCCCTCTCACAAACATCGCAGAGGCGCTCCGCCGCGAGCCCCGTATTGCAGAGAAGGCAAAGATACTTGCGGTTATGGGCTCCATCTACAACGGACACAGCCTTGACTTTATTGCAAAGGCATCAGACTACAATGTCCGCGCAGATATCCCCGCAGCAAGAGCAGTTTTTGCCGCTCCCTGGGATATTACAATTGCTCCTCTTGATATTACAGCCCACCTTGTTGTAGGCGATGATAACTATCAGCATATTCTCTACAAGCGCGACAGCGACCCCGTTTGCGGCACAGTTCTTTCTGCATTTGACACGTGGATGGTGGAGCACAACTGCACGTATTATAAGACCCATACAACCTCCCTCTACGATACTGCCGCAATTTATATGGCAGTTACGGGAGATTATAACGTGATCGTTGAGGACCATATGCTCTCCATCGACGACGGCGGATATACAAACGATGACGAGGGCGGTCGTCTTGTTCACTGCGCAGTTTATTGGAAATACAAGGATATTTTCTATAAGTTTGTAACAGACAGACTTTGCAACAGATAAAATGAAAAAGCTAATTATCATTGCGGCATCTGTCCTTGCAGCAGCGGCTGCTGTTGCAACTCTGATAATAATATTGCTGTTAAGCTCAAAAAACACAGAAGAGAAATATTTATATTGCGCTGAATGTAAGGATGAATGCGAGTATAGCTGCAATTCCAACTGTGTGAATGAGAACGGTATTTGTATGTGCAATCTCAGCTTTTGGGACAGTCAGCGTATATCTGTATTTGATATCGGAGAAATTAACTTCGACAGCCACAAAGCTCCTGAAAATATCGATAACAGCACACGTTTTTACAGCTACGATGACCTCTATTCCGTTTACGTTGTCATCGCAAAGAATCTTATAAAAAAAGACCGACTGTCAAAGGCGGAAATCATAGAAACTGCTGATTTTTATAAAAAGCTTTTGTTTTCGTTGGAAAATTATGAAGCTTCGGACTCCTCCTCGAAAACAGCGGAGTTGCCCGAAATGCAGGAGCTGTACGATGATATGCAAAAGGACGTCATAGAGCTGCTCTACAACAACAATATCATTCGCTTCCCCAAACACACCGATAAAAATTCGGCAGGCTTTTTCATTGAAAATCTGCTCATATATACAGAGGGCTCCCTCAGTGAGTTGAAAATCATCAAAAAATCAGAAGACACCCTGTACGTCCTTTCCGACGACGGTCAGCTGTTCTTTTCCGAAAAAATATCCGATTCCGAAGGAATCACGGGATACACCGAGTTTTATCCAAACACGGATGAATCATATTTGAAATATTCTGATCAGGCCATCTCGGTTATGGATTTAGAAACACCTATCCCTCTTTACAAAAAGAACTGACAGCCGTTATTAAAGCCACATAAATATGCTATGAAAAAGATAAATATCATAATTATCATTGTAATAGGTATAGCTCTTGCTTTGGGAATTACATTATTTGCGCTTATGCACTTTGGAAGCCCTGAGATTCAATCGCAGATAATTGATACATTTTATAAAAACGTCACCGAGATTACACATGATTCCATCACAGTCAAGCTTAAGGATGGTCACAATTACGATTTAAGCGGCAAAAAATACGAATTGTGTCCCTACTGCGACTGTTGTGAGGAGGGAATGTGCGACTGGCATTGCGAAGCGTCCGGCGATTCATCCTGCGGCTGCTTCAACAGCAGTCTTTCTCTGTTTGACGTAGCAATCTTTACCTTCCCCGAAACGATTCCCATAGATGAGGTATATCACGATTCAATCCATTTCAACAAAGAGGATATTTTCCCCGTCTACGTTCACATTGCCAAAAAGCTTACCGACAAGGAAAGCCTCACTGACAAAGAAGTGCTTGAGATTGCAAACTATTTTAAAAAGCTTAGCGAATCAATTAATATTTATCAGCAAGCAGACGATGAATTTATTGACGGATTGCCTGAAATGCCCGAGCTTTACGGAGATATGAGCAGTGACATACAAATGCTTTTGTATAACCGCAAGATCATTGTGGATCTGTCTTTTATCAACGAGGATACCACACATCTTTTTATAGAGAACTGTCTGCGCATGACAGGCGCTTGTCCTTTAGATCAGCTGAGTGTTGTGTGCATTGAGGATTCCCCTGAAAGTCTTTCCTATTATGCTTTTTCCGACAAAGGATACTGTTATTTTAATCTCAGCATATCTTTTGACAATACGTACTGGTCTTCATGCTCAAGCTTCTCTCCAACTCTCACACCTCTCTTTACTGAACAACAGATTTCAAAAATGCTTGAAATGGCTGTTAATATTACCGACGCAAGCTCTGAAATCCCAACGTATATTGCTGATTAGTTTAATCCCCTGTCACGCCATGATGCCGTGACAGGGGATTTTTCATTGCCATAAAGCACTTTTTTAAAAAAGATTGTCTTTTCTGTCTGTATCTTCAAAAAAACTTAACATCAAACCGTGTTGACCCACAACGGGTTTTATGATAAACTTGTTTTATAAAAAATGAAGCGAAAGCTGAGGAAAGGAACAGATATGGATAAATTCAAGCTTGTTTCAGAATACAAGCCAACGGGCGACCAGCCTGCGGCTATTGATAAGCTCTCAGCAGGCATTGAGGCAGGCGAGAGATTTCAGACTCTTATGGGCGTTACAGGCTCGGGTAAGACCTTTACCATGGCAAATATTATCGCAAACGTAAACCGCCCCACCCTTGTTCTTGCCCATAATAAGACCCTTGCAGCTCAGCTTTGCTCGGAGTTTCGTGAGTTTTTCCCCGAAAACGCTGTTGAATATTTCGTTTCCTACTACCACTACTATCAGCCCGAGGCATACGTGCCCGGAAAGGATATGTATATCGAAAAGGACTCCTCCATAAACGATGAGATCGACAAGCTTCGCCACAGCGCAACAAGCTCTCTTTTTGAGCGACGTGACGTTATTATCGTTGCCAGCGTTTCCTGCATTTTCTCTCTCGGTCCTCCCGAGGAGTACTCCTCTCAGGTAACGGCTCTTCGCCCCGGTATGCAGATGGACCGTGACGAGCTTGCAAGAAAGCTTATCTCCGTCAGCTACAACAGAAACGATATGAGCTTTCAGCGAGGCACCTTCCGTATGAAAGGCGACACCCTTGAGGTATTCCCCTCAAACGAAAACTCAAGAGGTATCCGAGTTGAATTTTTCGGTGATGAGATCGACCGTGTTTGCGTTATCGATGCTCTCAAGGGCACAGTTATTCAGTCTGTCAGCTATGCGCCCATATACCCTGCCAACCACTACGTTCTCACTGACGAGCATAAGGAAAAGGCATTCGAGGAGATCGAGCGTGAGCTTTGCGAAAGAATCGAATATTTCGAAAGTCAGGGAAAGCTTATCGAGGCGCAGAGAATTGCAGAGCGCACCCGCTACGATATGGAAATGCTCCGTGAGGTAGGCTTCTGCTCCGGTATTGAAAACTATTCAAGAGTTTTCGCAGGTCGTGCTCCCGGCTCTACCCCCTACACTCTTCTTGACTATTTCCCCAAGGATTATCTCCTCCTGGTTGACGAGTCCCACGTGACTCTCCCTCAGGTTCGCGGAATGTTCGGCGGCGACCGTGCAAGAAAGAAAAACCTTATTGACTACGGCTTCCGCCTTCCCTCGGCATACGATAACCGCCCTCTCAATTTTTCTGAGTTCGAAGGAAAGATCAATCAGATCATTGCCGTTTCCGCAACCCCCGGAGATTATGAAAAGGAAAACTCATCACAGATAGTTGAGCAGATCATCCGTCCCACGGGACTTCTTGACCCCGAAATCGAGGTGCGCCCCGTTGAAACTCAGGTTGATGACGTTCTCGGTGAGATCAGAATACGTGTTGAAAAGGGAGAGCGAGTTCTCGTTACCACTCTCACAAAGAAAATGGCTGAGGACCTTTCCGAATATCTTGACTCTCAGGGCGTTAAGGTAAAATATATCCACCACGCCATTGAAACAATGGAGCGAACGGAGCTCCTTCGTGATCTTCGTCTCGGTGTTTACGACGTTCTCGTCGGAATCAACCTTCTTCGCGAGGGTATCGACCTTCCCGAGGTTACCCTTGTTGCCATTCTCGATGCTGATAAGGAGGGCTTCCTTCGAAGTGAGTCATCTCTTATCCAGACTATCGGACGTGCCGCACGAAACGTTGGCGGTAAGGTTATTATGTATGCCGATACGATAACGGGATCAATGAAGGCGGCAATAACGGAAACTAACCGCCGCCGTGAGATACAGAACCGCTACAACGAGGAGCACGGCATCACTCCGAAGACTATCAAGAAAAAGGTGGGCGACCTTATCCGCATAGGCTCTGACAAGACAGGACGAGGCGACAGGAAAAAGGAAAGCCGTGCCGAGGAGATCGAGCGCCTGAGAAAGGAAATGAAGGAGGCGGCGGCAAAGCTTCAGTTCGAGGAAGCGGCATTCCTGCGTGACAGGATTCGCACTCTGGAAACCACGAAAGATGCCGACCCACCTGCACCGAAGAAAACGCCTTCAAGGAGAAAAAAATAACCTGAAGCGGTTTTCCATTCTGTGGCAGACGGCTGCAAAAAACTTGCCACAGTAATCCCGAAATATACGCTTATAAAAAGGGCTGTTGCAGATACTGCAACAGCCCCTTAATTTTAATTTTATGTTTTACTGATATTTGACAGTTAGCTGTTAAACGCCCAAATGAGGAAAATCACAAAGGCTCCGACGATAACCGCCATTAAAATCCAGAATGCCTTGGGATTTTTCATGTTCAGATCCATGAGAAACTGGCTAAAGATGCCCTCAAGTCCGTTTTTTTCCGTATGGAACATAAAGGAGCCGCACTTAGGGCACATGGGGGTGGAATCAGCTACGTTCTTTCCGCATTTTGCACAGGTTTTCATATTATTTCTCCTTTCGCTATACCTCTCATCACTTCTTCATGCTTTCCTCACGAGCAGTTACTCAGCGGAGAAATAACCGCCACACAAGGATAACAAAAGCAACACTTCGGGAACCTTTTGGGTTATATCTTTTCTGTTTTCTTTTTAGCCCTTATTCGGGATTTTTTTACAGTATATCATAAATAATGCTTATAATCAATAAGCAATCCTTTAAAGGTGTTTAATGCTTTTGTAAGATGAATAAAAGCTATAGATAAATACCCGTGCTGCAGGCAAACCGCAAAAAACGCCGCACATCACGACAAAGAGACTGTATCTTGCCCGTTTGTAATATCGAGATACAGGCGCAATATAAAAGTTATGTGCGAGTAGGTTATAAAGGCGAAAAAGAGGGGCAAAATATCCTTGACAAAAGACACACTCTCGTATAAAATAGTAATAGATTACTATACTAAGTAAAGGAGACAATACAATGGCTGAGAATGAAATCTTCGAGGAAGAGTTTTTCGTATATACTCTCACAGATGATGAAGGTAACGAAAACGAATATGAGCTTCTCGCTACAACAGAGCTCGATGGCAAGACATATTGCGCACTCATCCCCTACTCTGAGGATGGCGATGAGTCTGAGGAATACATCGTTCTTCGCGTAGAGAAGAGCGAGGATAATCCTGAGGAAGAGATCTTCGTTACCATCGAAGACGATGAGGAGTTCGATCGCGTTGCTGATATCTTTGACGATCAGTTCGCTGATATCGACTACGACATTGGAGCTGACGAGGAATAAGCGAAAAGCTTAAAAATCTTCAAAAATGCCTGCAGTGTGCGTGAAAAGGCATCGTAATTAAACCCACAATTGATTAAAGGAGTTCAACTTCTCGGTAGGTATGCAGGCCTCCCGCCCGCCTCTCTTTTGACAGGCGAAGCGGATGTTGGAAGCACAAAGCCGAGAGGCCGAGAACGCCGCCTTGCTTATGCAGGGTTTTTAATTACCGCTTTACACGGCATCGCGGGCTATTTAACTTAAAACAAAAAGCACCCTTTATGGGTGCTTTTTGTTTTACTGATGAGAACGTAACTTTTTATTTTGTGGCAACGTTGCGTACCTTTTCAATGCCGTCAAGCCCGTTCCATACCTGACCTGCTGCTACGATTGTGCCGTCCTCCTTAAGACCTACTGTGAGAATATCGCTTGCATAAACTGCGACGATGTTCTTCCAATCGGATACGTCGCACTGACCGTAGCCGTTGCCACCTGTGGCAACAACAGTTCCGTCAGAGCGAAGTCCTACAGTGTGATAGCTTCCTGTTGCGATGGCAACGATATCAGTCCACTCTGTAACGTCACCCCGTCCGTCCTCGTTCTGACCCACGGCAACAACTGTTCCGTCTGCTTTGAGACCGATCACGTGATTGTAAACAAGTGTATCAACATCTACAATGTCTGTCCACTCTTCAATTCCCGTATAGTACTTATCATAATTTTTGCTTATGGGGTCGGCTGCCACAGTTCCGTCATCTTTAAGGAATATTGCATAGGCTGCGTTGCACTCAATGCTCTTTACTCCCGAATATACAGGAGTAGACTTTGATCTGACGTACACGTCACCGTTGGAATCAAGGCCCCAAAGATAGTCTCCGCATCCTGCGATGCTGACGATATCCTTCCATCCCTCAACAGGATAAGCACTTGAGCTTTCCGTTGTCATAACAACGGTGCCGTCTGATTTAAGGCCGAATGACTGCTTGAGACCTGCGTGGATCGCAACAATATCCTTCCATTCACTGGTGTTTCTCTGTCCGTTAGAGCCGTTGCCTGTTGAAACTACGGTGCCGTCAGACTTAAGACCAAGAGCATGATTTCCTCCGGCAGAAACTGCAATTATATCATCCCAGTGGCTGACGTCAAGATTTGTTGCAATAGTGTTTCCGCCGATAGCAAATGCCTTACCGTCTTCTGTTCTTGCGACAATAATATCGTCACTTACTGAAACGGAATCGATTTTGCCGCGAAATACCTCTTTGGGCTCTTCCTTTTCGCTTTCCTTTGAGGAATCATCCTTATCGTGCCCGATAATCGCATCATTTCCGTTATCACTCTTTTCGGAGCCGCACCCCGCAAATGCGCATGCAAGAGTGGCGATTACAAGAAAAAGAGCTATAATTTTAGTGAGCTTCATAATCCACCTCTTATAAAATTTATTGATTTAATTATAACATATTTAAAATAACTGTCAATACAGGACACTCGACCGGATTGTACCGTTTTCCCTTTGCTATATCTTACCACACGCCAAATATGAAAGCAAACAAAACAATTAAAAAACGGGACAAATGCACTGTTTTGGGTAAAAAAGGACCTATATATGAATTGACCTGATGGGAAGCTGTGATATAATGTTCTTGTAAAACACCGCTTCGGAGGTTTAAAATGAAATACCCAAAGCTGAAAAACGCACTGCTTTGCAGAATACTCGTGTACGTCGTAATAATCGGAGTGGCATTACTGCCCACAGTGGCAGTGCTTTTAATAAAGCCGATCCCCGATTTCATAAAGGTTTTCACATTTCTTGCGTCATGCGTAGGACTTCTCACCTATCTCTTTAAAAACTTCATTCTCCTTATGGGACTTGATATGGAGTTTGCAGCGCTTCATTGCCATAACAACGCAAGAACAAAATTCTCACTAAAAAAGAGATTTTCAAAGGAAAAGGCAAAAAAGAAAATAAAGAAATTCGGAAAAGGCTATTCTCCTGTCGCAATCTCTCCGCAGCCGGAAATTCTTTCCTATAAATTCTGTTCTCCCGTCACCGTATATACGAAGGGTATTGAAAAGGTGCTCATTTCATACGACGTAGAGTATCTTGATAAAAGCCTTTTTGACATGATCTGCTCCTCAGCTTATGCAAATTCAAAATCCCTTATAGGCAAGAAAAAAGCCTTGTTTCTTGATAAAGAGCAAAAGAAATCTCCCCTTAACCGTGTCACCGTAGTATTTATATTTTCAAAACGAGTAGAGGAAAAGCTTCGCAGCAATCTCCATCAGACAGTATGTAAAAACAACGCCGATGGAGAGTACATTTCATTTCTTCCTTGCGTTATAGACCTTGAAAAGGGCGAATGCACCTTTAACAGTCTGTGCGATCCTTATCTCGGCTTCGGGTATCCCATAACAAACAGAGGCGTGCGCCTGATTAAAAGAATTATATTTAACGGAAAGCTCCCTCTTTCAAATAACGAAAACCGCCTTAAACCCTTAAAAGACATTGATCTTGAAGAAAGCCTCTGGCATCACTGGGCACAGCTTAGCGGCCTGTTGAAAGAAGAAAACAAAAAAGAGAAAAAGCTCTTTCAATCAATGTCCCACGGTGAACTAATAAAAAAGGATGATTACATATATGTAAAATGGCATGACCGTGGCGTATGGCTTTACTTTGAAATTTGCGAAGAAACGAAAAACGCAAAGATTGATAACGACGATTACTGGTACTATCCCAAATCAAACCCTATAGCAAAGAAGACCCTTAAACAAATAAGAGAAGTAATTTGCAATTATTTTGCAGATCTTGGATACACGGTAGAATTCGTATCCTTTGACGACTGATATCTGAGTATACTTCGAGAGCCTTCGGGAATCATAATCCAAAAAGGATATTTATGTTCGGGTATTATTTTTCAAGAGATTATATATGGTTTTTAGCTGCCATTGCAGTTCTGGCAATTATTTCTGCCGCCGCAAGCTCTAAGGTGAAAAAGACCTTCAGACAGTACGACACAGTCCTCACTCGCGCATCCCTCACGGGGGCCGAGGTTGCCTTGCGGCTTCTTCGCGCCGAGGGTGTGACGGATATAAAAATCGGCAAGGTTCAGGGGGAGCTTTCCGATCATTATCACCCGAAGAATGCAGTTGTGAATCTTTCCGAATCCACCTACGATTCAAAAAGCATCTCCGCTGCCGCAGTTTGTGCCCACGAAATAGGCCACGTTATGCAAAACAAAAAAGGATTTTTCCTATACAACGTGAGAACTTCTCTCGTGCCCGTTGTTAATTTCGGCTCCCGCCTTGCTTTTCCCTTAGTTCTCGTGGGACTTCTCCTCGATACCTTCACTCGCCTCTCCGATCCCGATACGGGCTTTTATATCGCAATGACAGGTGTTATTCTTTACGGCTCTTCCCTGCTTTTCTCCCTCGTCACCCTCCCCGTGGAGCTTGATGCCAGCAAAAGAGCTGTAAAAATGCTTCTTGAAAACCGCATCATAGCAAAAGATGAGGCCCCTGCCGCAAGAAAGGTGCTGAGCGCCGCCGCCATGACCTATCTTGTTTCTACCCTTGCTTCTGTTGTCTATTTTCTGCGTTTTCTTTTCCTTGTGCTCCGACTGTTCGGAAGAAGGAATACAAGGTAGCAGAATTGCCGCATAACCTAAAAAACAACACCAGCCGATAAATCGGAGTTTGAAATGGAAATGAACTTGGTATATCGAATGCTGCACGAAACAAAAGCCTCCCCTTCTCAGCGCGAAGAGCTGTGAGGGGGAGGTGGCATCGGTGCAGGGGAATGAAGGAATAAAGTGCTCTTAGGCACCGATGACGGAAGGGGTGTCTTATCTGCACGAGAGCTATCCGACGGTTATAGTTGAACTGTCATTTAACAGGGCATGAAATATTAAGTTTGGTTCTCGTGCTGATATGCAACCCTTCCACCGCAAGCGGTCCCCCTCCCCTTCACAGCGAGCTGAGAGGGGGAGGCAGTATTTCTGAGCCTTTAGTTTTCCTCTTCTAATTCCGATTTATCGCTCAATTTAAATAGAAGAAGGCTGTCGCAAATTGCGACAGCCTTCTTCTTTATATATCGTTTCTCTGTGCTGTTTTGGTTTCCTCGGGAAGGTCGCAAAGGCGCTCTTCTTTTGAGGGAAACTTCGGAAAAGGCTTTGTCGGGAGGGTCTGATACCAGAAGGCAGTGGAGCAGTAATCGTCGCTGCGGTCGTAGTAGCAAACGTCATCATCACCGCCTGCGGCAGGGTATGCTACGAAATTCTCTCCGAGAGCTGCAGCAGCCTCTGCTCGGTCACCGTATCCCATCTGCATGATGGTCACACGGATAGACTTATTGAAATATATGGGGTCCGCCACGTGCCAGCGATAGAAGGAATACATCTTATTTTCGCTGTCACAAACGGTGCAACCCTGATAGGGTGTGGTGCATTCACAAAGTCCCCAGGCACAGCCCACGTAGTCCTCAGTACCTGTGCCGCAGATTGTGGGGTTCTCCTCGCCGTCAAAATACATCTTTATCTCGCCCTCGCCCCACCACTGCTGAGGCAGGCAAACGCTTCGCACGCCAAGCACCGTTCCGAGATATCTGCCCTTGCCCTCTATTCCGTCAAGAATAGTATAATCCTCGTGGAAGGGATGGCAGTTTGATCGCCTGAACTGCGCATGGAAATATCCGAGATTCTCGGGATGCTCGTCCCCAAGGGTGTAGTCCACTTGATAGAAAAGAACGGAAAAGGTTCTGTCCGAATCGTTCTCAACGGTGATTTTCGCCCTTTTCTTAAAAGGCATAGGTATCCACGAATTCAATCCGTTCGAGCATTGTACAGTTACAAGCTCTGATGAGAACTGACGGTATCTTGCATGGGCAACGCCGAAAAAATCACCTACAGGCGCTTCAACGCTGGGAGTCTCCTGCCCGTCCCAATACATTCTTATAACAAGACCTCGGTAAAGGTCGGGATGGTATGGGGGAAATGTGAGCCATATATGGCGCACAGTGCCGCTTCCTTCAACGTCGAGAAGGGTCACTACCTGTGAGGGCTTCACCCATTCAACACAGGGCGATCCCTTATGACCGCCTCCGCGGACACCGCCCATGGATCGCTCTCCAAGAGGATTTTCAGCATTAGCCGCACGGCTATCGATATTTTTAAGTTCGTAGAGCATAACAAACCGCCTCTTAAATAAATGATATAACCTCAAAATAAAGTCCAAGCAGAAGCAAAGGGATTCCGATCACGTAGCATATCTTTTCCTCCGATTTTCTGTCCTTGCCCGAATCCTTTACCATATAGTGCATGATTATCATAAAAGCCACAGGCAAGCAAGCGGGGAAAAATAAGATTGTGGAAACGCCGCCGCTTATAACGAATCTGAAAGCATCCACTACCACCAGATCTAAAAACAAAACCACAGAAGTGAAAATAAGCATTTTCTTCATGCTTGCCTGTATTTCGTTTTTGAAGCATTTTTGCAAGCACTTTACTATAAGCAAAACGCAAAGTGTCCGCATATAGGCATGGAGGATCGTGCTGACTGCAAACGCCTCCGTTATCATATACAGAACACCGAGTACGACAATTATTACAACACTTGCAATAAGCGCCGCGGTTATTATAACTCTTTTTTTGTTTGTCATAGCAGGTCTCCTTTTGTCACAAAAGTTATAAAAATCCTTTATATGCTCCTTTGCACCGAAGCAATAGCTCGCATAGCTTTGGTTACCTCTTATTTTTTATAAATATCTACGGTTGCGCCCTTTTCTCTGAGAAAATTCAGAAATTCTTCGCGCTGATCCATTGATTCAAATGAAGCAAAAGTCAAAATATATGCCATTACGTTGTTTATGTGAATATAGATCACCGTATCATCCACAACACTCACCTTCTCAATAGCGCTGTACTTTACCTCTGTTCTGTTGTCGGAGGTTGTTTCTACGAAATTATCGTCATAAAACTCCATAACGGCGCTTTCGGAATATCCGGGCTTTCCTGCCTTCTTCATTTTTTTGATCTGCCCCTTGAGGGTTGAAGAAAACATAGGCTTAAAAAAGAGCTGGAAAACAACGAGTATTAAAAGAGTGGGAATAATACCAATAAACGCTTCCTTGGAAAATCCGCCGCTGAATAAAGAAACAAGGGCGAAAATTGCGAGAATCGCCGCAATAATGATTCTATATGTTAATATCTGCTTTTTGCCGTAAGGCGACCTGAACATCCAGAAGGTGTTGAAATCAAGATAATCCTTCTCCGTTACGTTTAAGTTGAATTGGTATTTCATATTTATCTCCTATAAGTGTTTTTTACATTATATCATATTGACGATTTAAGCGCAAGAAAAAGTAATATGAAAGGAGCCGTTACACACAGGTAACAGCTCCCTCGACCTGAACTCAGTCTCTTGCGTAGCCGATATTCTTTCCCTTGGCAGGGTCAAATGTGAGGTTGCAGATGGATGCAACCAGACCGTAGATACCAAATGTAATTATGGGAAGGAAGAAATATGCCACAGTTCTGCAGGTATAGCCCTCGGGCTTAAGCTCTGTATGGTTGATAATAATGCTTCCGATCCATCCGAGGAAGAATGTGAGCAAAAATCTTACGAGATTTCCGTTTGCCATTTTTGTTTCTCCTTTCTTATCAGCTGAAAGGACAAAAAGTCTGTCCTTTCGACAATCCTATTTTATCCTACTTTATCCTAGTTGTCAATATTATATAGTATTTTATCTTATAATATTTTTATAGAAGTTTTCAAATTATAAGACAAGAAAGGATCGGTTACACTATGAAGCCCTTGAAAGAGAAGATCAGCATAACGATCGATAACGATATTTTGAAGTTTCTGAAAGAACAGGCCGAGTTTGACGACCGCTCGCTTTCACAGTATATCAATATTGTATTAAAGCAACACGTAAAGCATTTTGAAGACGAAAAAAACAAGCCGTGAAATTTCACGGCTTGTTTTCTTATTTTCCTTCATTCCAGCGCTTAGCAAGGGAGTGGTCCGAGACCTTTAATTCTTCAAGACCTGCATTCAACCAATAGCTCCACTGAAACTTTTTCTTCGTAAATCCACTCATACGCAAATCAATATACGAAGTGTAAAAATAATACTCATCTGACGTTATATAAACGTAATCGCACAATTTATCGTCTTTCAATTTGCTTATAAAAAACTCTGAGGCAGAACCCTCTTCATCTCTGAAGAATCCCAAAAGGAAATATTCATCCGTCGCCTCGCAATATTCGATTGCACAAAGCATCAACTTCTCATCATCGCCCAATATACGTCGCTTCAAGGAAAAATTCTCGGTATCGTAGATAGACAGTGCCGTTCTGCAATCGTGAACGTGACGCTCTATACTGTAAAGCTCTGCTCCGTCGGGAGAAAAGCAGAAGTTATCACCCTGAGAGTCTACCTTTGAATATCTGAACTTTTTAATCAACGCAGGCGGTTCAAAGGAATATACCGCCATCCTGCCCTCCGTAGTTTTAACTACAAAAATATCACCTCGAGGGGAAATTACGGCATCATAGGCATAAGGGAGGTCCTTGAATCTTGCAAGCTCGTTTCCGCTTTTGTCGTAAACGTACACGGTCTGACCCGTGCATCCGATATTATATTTCTCGTTACCTATAAAGCTCCAGAAGCTTGGCATAGTATAACCCTCCTTAAAATTACTTATTTATCCGTGATACAGATCAAACATATTTTGAAAAAACTTCTACATATCGGGAACCGAACGTGACAGATGTGATCTTCGAAAACGGTATTTCAAGAAGGTCCTCCTGCCACAAAACTGTACGTACCGCAGCGCCTTTTTCTCATTATAGCATAATATCGGTAGCGGGACAAGGGACACAAATGAAATCGTGCTGACGCAGATAAAATCAAATCCGTCCCCCACCAGACGAAGTCGGATTTCATCACGCAATTGATTTCATCCATTGAAGATGGATTTATCCCGTCCGCAAGAACGGATTTAGTTGAAAAAGAAAAAGTCACACTTCCGTGTGACTTTTTTTCTGTCTCTCGTGTCCGAAAAAGAACTGGTCAAAAAACGAGGATTTAATCACTATTATTCCAAAGAAAAATGATATTCAATAAATTCGTTCATTTTCTTAATTTCATTTGTGTTTGTTTCACAAATATAATCAAGGTCTGGGGCATATATCCATAAATATGCAATTTCAAACTTTTCATCTGAAATGCCAACCAGTCCAAAGTTTTTAGGATAAACTGTATCTTCAAATTTTGCTACCTTGAAATCAAATCCTGCAGCGGAAAACGCCTCAATAGGAATTGTATAAACGGTATCATCCCAATCAGGTTTTTGCGGTTCACCAAGATATGTGTATGCAGTTTCAAGGCGCTCCTTTTCTTTTGAAAAATTTTCTTCATCATAGCTTACAATCAACCGCATTGAATATTCTGGGAAAATGCTTTCATCTTTTCTAGAAAAATAACTTATTTCTGTATATTTGCCAATATTCTCTAAATTAGGCATAAATAAACTTGCGCAATAATTTTCTATGTCGGCCGCATAATTTTCAATATTACTATCAGTTTTAACACAAGAAGAAAGTGTTATCATTATAATCAGAATAAGCATTATGGCTAAGAATTTTTTCATATAATCACCACCCTGAGTGTATTGTATCACAAAAGCGGCAGAGGGGCAAGATGTTAGTGATATTTTTGCTAATGCAAAAGTGATATTATATTCGCCCCTTAAACTCGCGAAGCGAATACCACTCGGCG
>JAZRRC010000173.1:0-14632 GCA_045650355.1 Candidatus Avispirillum sp.
ACTCTGTCGCGGAGGTAGTAGAGCTTGGAACGTCTTACCTTACCGTAACGAACGATCTCTACCTTAGCTACATGGGGAGAGTGGAGGGGGAATGTCTTCTCAACGCCGCAACCGTAAGCAACTCTACGAACAGTAAATGTCCCAGAGATGCCGCCGCCGTGACGAGCGATTACTGTACCTTCGAAGATCTGGATTCTTTCTCTGGAACCCTCACGGATAAGATTGTGGACCTTGATTGTGTCGCCCACGTTGAACTGAGGAGCGTCTGCTCTCAGCTGCTCGCTTGCAAAAGCCTGAAGTTTTGTCATTTTGACTTCTCCTTTTTTTCTTTTGGTTCCGAAACGTTCGTACTGAGCTGCATTGGACCGTTCGGGCGGACTTTGCCGCATACGAATGGAATTATATCACATCTTTTGGAAGATTGCAATAGTTTTTTTATTCTTTTTTGAATTATTTTTCACAAAAATCCATTGAAAGAAAAGATTTACTGTGTTAATATAATTATAGTATATTTTTATCTATTTTACAATAGAAACGGAGATTATTATGGCAATTCCTGTTCCCGAAAAAAGAATAGCAGATTTTGAAAAAATGGGCCTCGGTCTTTTTATCCACTTCGGTATGTATTCCCAGCTTGGCTGCGGTGAGTGGATAATGAATATCGCAGGTATGTCCTTCGAGGAGTATTCTCCCCTTAAGGATACCTTCACAGCCAAGGGTTTTGATGCAAAGAAGATCGTTGAGATCGCAAAAGCTGCAGGCATGAAGTATATCAATATTACAACTAAGCATCACGATGGCTTCTGCCTCTACGATTCCAAGGATCTTAACGAGGGCTATGATACGGTTCATTCCGCTTGCGGCCGTGACCTTATCCGCGAGCTTGTAGATGCTTGTAACGAGGAGGGAATCCTTCCCATCTTCTATCACGCTACTCTTGACTGGAAGCAGAAGTCCTTTGAAAACGATTTCCCAAAGTACCTCCAGTATCTTAACGACAGCGTTGAGCTTCTCTGCACACAGTACGGAAAGATCGGCGGTCTCTGGTTTGACGGTAACTGGTCCCGTCCCCTCACAGACTGGGATGAGGATACCCTTTACGCTATCATCAGAAAGCATCAGCCCGATGCCCTTATTATAAATAACACAGGTCTTGATGCACGCGGCTGCGCAGGTCATCCCGAGATCGACAGCGTAACGTTCGAGCAGGGCAGACCTACTCCCATGAACCGCGAGGGAACACCTAAGTATCTTGCGGCTGAAATGTGCCAGACAATGAACGACCACTGGGGCTACGGTAAGGCAGACTTCCACTATAAGAGCCTTCCCGAGCTTATCGAAACACTTTGCGCATGCCGTAAGGTTGGTGCAAACTTCCTTCTCAACGTCGGTCCCGACGGAGACGGAAACATCATCCCCATGCAGGAGATCATGCTTCGCGGTCTCGGTGACTGGGTACGCACCTGCGGTCAGTCTATCTATGACGGTAAGCCCTCCGAGATCAAGGGTGAATTCAAGAACTTTGCTCTTGAGGACGGTGAAAAGGCTTATCTCTATATCCACGATCTTGCAATCCTCGGTAACGCACACGTTACAGTTGAAGGTGGCGGCGTAGGCTTTAAGCACTTCTCAAACGTTAAGAGAAAGGTTAAGAGCGTTTGCTGGAGCGATAACGAGGAGCCCATCGATTTCGTTCAGCACGGCGATCACCTCTGGGTAAATGCATCCGGCTTCCCCTATGGCTGTCAGTACGTTGTTCGTGTAATGAACGTTGAATTTGAAGACTAATATAAAAATCCCTCCTGATTTCAGGAGGGATTTTTTTTATTATTCCTGTCCGGAGAGCATTCTGGAAAGGGTGTTTGCATCGACTGCGTTAATGCTGCCGTCACAGTTTAAGTCACCGGCCTTTACGGTGCCATCATCAGGTGTGATAACGCTTGCCACGATTCTTCGCATAACGTTTAGATCCATGGCGTTTACGGCACCGTCTCCGTTAAGATCACCCACCGTTCTCTCGGGCTCGGGCTCAGGCTCGGGATCGGGGATATAATCCGCCTGCCATACGGCATAGAGAATGGCAGATGCGTCAGCAGTATAAACTGCGCCTGCAAGATATTCGGGAGCGGTAGCATCCTTGTTTGTTGCCCATCCGAGGAAGGTGTGGTTTTCTCTTGTGGGAACTGTATCGGAAAGAAGAATGGGTGTTGATATGACCTTTATCTGGTTTTTGATCTCACCCTCACCGCCGTTCATATCGTAAACTATTGAGTTTGCAGCAAGGAGAGTACGTGCGCCGAGACCTTCTGACATAAGGTTTTTAGCCTCTGACTCGTTTTCAAAATCGCAATCAAAGTAAACTGTACCCGTGGAGGTTTTCATAGACATATTGTCTATAGCCATACAACCGAGATAGCTGAAGAAGAGCTGATAATCGGTATAGGCTTTGAAGCCTCTTGCTTCCTTACCGATTATTTCACCGTCAATATAAACCGATGCTCTTCCGTTGAGAATCTTTATGGTAACAGTATGCCAGTTGGAAATGTCGGCATCGCCCCAATCATAGGTATAGGTCTTGGCATTACCCAGCTTAACGCTTGAGGGAGTAATTTCGATATAGCCGCCCTCTGCGGTTCTGAACTGTGCAACTGCACCCTCAGCTGCAGAGGAAATAAGCGCAAGGTCTGCTGTGAATTCAATATCCTGACCGTTACCTCCGTAATTTCCGATATAGCCGTATGCCTCTGCTGCAGGCCACTGCCATCCGTATCCGGAGGGAGCTGCATATGTATTTTTGCCTACCTCGGGCTCAACTACGGGAGGCTCTTCATCTACTGTATAGGGCTCGATACCGCCGGGAACGATGGTCTCAAGGCAAACCTGAGCGTAGAATCGTGCCATATAGTCGTTGGGGTGGCACATGTTGTCACCGGAGAAATCAAGGTAGTCCTTGTATTCAAGGAGAGACTTGTGCATTGCTGTTACGTCTGCAACGGTAACTCCGCTGTAAGCATCTGCGATCTCATTGAGCGCATCACGGCAGCCCTCAAAGTAGGACATATAGTGGCAATAGGGGTTGCAGTAGAAGGGAGCAACAAGAACGAATTCGCACTTGGGGTAAGAAGCACGCACCTTATCAATCATTTTGATGATGGCGCTCTTATATTCGGATTTCAGTTTTGAAAGACTGCCTGAGCTTGACTGGCTCTCATTCATGGCATCGTTTGCGCCAAATTCAATAAATACAAGGTCGGGAGCTCTTGAGATTACCTCGCTTGTAATTTGATTCACCATACCGCTTGCAGTACTTCCGCCAACGGAGGAATATGTTGCATTAATTTTCACGCCGTAGTCCTTGCGCAGCTTTGAAACGATCATTTCGTTCCAGTATTCCGCATAAGGATAAACGTCTCTGTAGGAGGAGGAGTTTGCACCTCCGCAGATGCTGTCACCGTAGAAGACCACGTTCATTGCACCTTTGTTTGTGATCTTGCTTGCAGTTAAGGGAATCTCTGAGCTTCTGTCCTCGGGAACATAGTCATTCCATGTGTCTGAGTGAGTATAGGAAACGTTGATATATCCGTTGAAGAATTCAGCGCTCTGACCCCAGTATTCCCACTTGCCGTCGCCTGCGGCAGTACGTTTATAGTATACATCTCCGCTGTATCCGTAGGGATTTGACTGAGGATGGATATAATTATAATCCTTGAGTCGGATGTTTCCTGAGTTGAGGAAGGTGATCTGATTTCCGCTGACTGTATAGTCAATGCCCTCGTAGTAAAGGGAAGTGAAGTCGGAGGAATATACGCTTGTTATCTCATCGGGGGTATACATGAGAGTATAAGTTGCGTTTCCGTTTTTATCCTTTATGGGATAAACAGCCTCGTTATATACGATATTGCCCTTCCAGAAGGGAGACGTATACTTGTCGTATTCATAGGAGGTGCAGATATAATCAGTATTTGCATACTGAGGAGTTTCAATCTTATTAAGCTCAGCAAGACGTGCATCTCTTGTTGCGATTGCATCGGAATAATCTGAGCAGAGAATAACGGAATCGATATACATAGTATCGCCCACAGAAGCGCTTGTAAAGGGATCGATACGTACGCTGTGAACGTCTCCTCTCCACCAGCTGAGTGCGGAGAGATCAATAATGTAAGAGGTAAACGTATTGCTTTTTGTTAAAGAACAGGTAACGCTCTTTCCGGCAGCAGGTCCCGTAACTGTTCCTGCGGAAATGAAAAATTCTGTTGCATGAGCAAGACCTGAGGCTACGTCGGGAACCTTATAAATAACAAGAAGGCTCTTATAGTCCGCAGCCTTAAGACCAAGACCCGACATATCGAGAAGGGCTCTCGGGTCGATTGCATTATGGTCGTTATTTACTGTCATCTTAAGGGCTTCCTCGCTCTTATCAAAGGAAACGTCTACGCTGTAGGGATCCTTGATATAGGAAAGCATATCCTCACTTGAGAATACGAATTCACCCTCAGCCGGGGAATAGTCGCCGCTTGCACCTATTGCAAAGGGGAAGGAAAGGAGCAGAGACAGACAAAGAATTATACTTGTGATTTTTTTGCCGAGTTTCATAGGCATCTCCATAATGTTTATTGCAGAATACTGCAATTTGATTATATATTAGAATTAAATGTTTGTCAAATAAACAAAAATAAGGTGCCGTAAAAAATCGGCACCTTAATTTGTTTATTTTGCTACATCCTTGAAAACCTTTTCAACAAGGTCAATACAATACTGAAGGGAGAATGAAGGGTCGGATGAAATGATCTCGTTTTCCTTCGCAAGCTCCTCAGTATAATCTGAGAGAAGATAGGTTGTTATCCTTCCGCTTCCCGTAAGCACGTGGGTAACGATAGGTGTTACGCCATAGTCCTTGATGTAAACCTTGCCGCTCTCGTTCTTATCAAGAGTGACGTTTGCGATACCGCCAACCATTCTGTTTGCGATACCTGCACCCTTCTGAGCGGTGGAGTTTATAAAGTTACCGATGGAATAGTAAACCAGCATGGAGTGGTTTTCGTCCTCTATAAGCTCCACAGGCTGGATAACGTGGGGATGTGTGCCTATAACAAGGTCAACACCGCAGTCAAACATAAGGTCGGTCCAGTATTCCTGATTGGAATCGGGCTCAAGAACGTATTCCGTGCCCCAGTGGGGAAGAACAACGGTGAAGTCTGCAATCTCCTCAGCCCTTGCAATATCTCGGCGCAGCGTATCAGCCTTGAGAAGGTTTACGGCATAGGGCATATCGGAGGGGAGGGGGATTCCGTTTGTTCCGTACGTATAATTGAGAAAAGCAATTTTAATACCGTTTTCCTCACGGACGTATATCTCACTTTGTGCCTCGGCTGTGGAATTGATGCCGAGATACGTAATTTCGGGATAATTTGTTTCCCAGAAATCAATGCAGTTGCGAACAGCCTTTGAGCCTCGGTCGATGGTGTGATTCGTTGCGTGGAGGATAATATCAAATCCTGCATTAACAAGGGAATCGCCAACCTCAAAGGCTCCGTTGAAGCTGGGATAGCCTGTGATACCCATATCACGGCCTCCGAGGATTACCTCCTGATTAACAAGAGCGATATCTGCGGACTCGATATTCTCTTTAACGTTTGCAAAGAGATGATCGTAGTTATATGAGCCGTCCTCCATCTTTCCGCTTTCAGAAACCTTCTCGTGAAGAAGGATATCTCCAACCATTGAAATTGTAACAGAGGTATCGGGTATGGGTGCTTCAGTTTCGGGAGCTGTTGTTGTTTCCTCGTTTTTTTCAGTGGAAGGAAGGGTATCATCCGAGGAAATGCTTGACTCTATTACGTTACAGGACGAAAAAGAGAAGAAAACTGATATAAGAAGAAGCAGAGATAAAAGCTTTTTCATTTTTACCAGCCGAGAGTTCTGAGCCATTCACGGCTGAGCTTTGCATTTTCAAGAGCTGTGAGTCCGAATGCGGGGGTATCCTGCTCAACGATTACCCATTTTGCACCGATCTCCTCAGCCTTGTCAAGTACGCCTACCATGTCAACTCGGCCGTAGCCAACGGGACGGAATTCAAATGCCTCGGGGCGCTGGTAGTTGCACTGCTCGTAATCGTAGATACCCTTGCAGAAGAAGTCCTTGAGGTGAACAAGGGGGCAGCGGTCGTTGTATCTTGTCATGTAGTCGGGAGCATCTCCGTGGCCGATTGTTGCCCAGCAAACGTCGATCTCGGGGAGAAGATTGTCATCGGCAACGTCCTTGAATGTAAGATCAAGCTCGTACTCGCCGTTTGTTTTCTTGAATTCCCAGTCGTGATTGTGGTAAAGAATCTGAATGCCGTTTTCCTTGAAATATCCGCCTGCCTTTTCAAGGCGCTTGATCATTTCATCATATCCTGCCTTCTTATACTGATAATCGCCCCAGAATGCGGCAATTGCAAGATAGGATACTCCAAGATTCTTGAATTTTTCAAGAGTTTCCTCTGTTTCGTCTATAATATCGCCTGTGCTGACGTGACCGGAAATGATCTGAAGACCGATTTTGTCGCAAAGCTCCTTGAATATTTCAAAGGATTCGCCTGTGCATCCGAAGCAGGTCTCAACGCCATCGTATCCCATTTCCTTGATGGCTCTGAGGGTGCCCTCCGTATCCTTTTGCATATCTTCTTTAACTGAAAAAAGCTGAATTGCTACGGGCAGTGACATAATGTAACATTCCTTTCTGGACATTGATTTATACATTAATTATATTATCAGAGCAGGCTAAAATCAAGTAAAAACAGTACATTTATTAAATTGTAAATAATTCACAGATTACAATGTTATCCTTGACATAAAAAGAGAAGTGTTATATAATTATTCAAGATTGTGGTTTATAACCATAGGCACTACATAAAAGTGAGGAACGTTATGAAAAAGATTTTAGCATTGATCATGTGCGCAATTCTTCTTGTAGGCACACTTGCAGTTACTGTATTTGCTGCTAAGGAAGAGGAAACAGACCTTATCTTCTCTGTTAAGGGCGCAGAGGGTAACCCTGGCGATATTATCGATATCGAGGTTTACCTTGATAAGAACCCCGGAACATGGGCTTGTAAGTTTGAAACTCATTTCAATGAGAGATATTTTACACTTCTTTCTGTTGATAACGGCGACGTATTCACAGACAGCGAGTTTATGAAGGGCTTGCTCACAAAGCGCGGCAAGTACGAGTATTACGCTGAGGGTCACGATCCCAACGTAAACAACCACAACACAGGTCTTATCCTTACTCTCACATTTGAGATCAACAAGGAAGCTCCTGCAGGCGAGCACGATATTTCCATCTTCTTCCCCGATAACGGTGAAGGCTGGTTCTTCGATATGAGCAATTTCCCTGAGGAGACAATCCAGTATACAGTTTCCTGCAAGAACGTAGCAACGGTTAAGATCGGCAAGAATGACGGTGCTCCTGCTGATACAGATGCATCCACAAAGCCTTCCGATGAAACAACTGCAGCAGGCGATAAGGAAACAGAGACAAATAAGGCTCCCGAAACAATGAAGCCCGCTCCCGGACTTCCTGTTTATGAGGTAGTGACTGACGATGAAGGTGACGTTAAGAGAGACGAGGAGGGCGGTGTTGTTACAAAGCACGCATATGACTCCAACGGTAATTTCCTTTACTACGAAACCGATCGTGACGGTGATGTTGTAACAGACGAGGACGGCAAGAACGTTGAGTTTGCCGATACAACAGGTAAGGACGAGGAGACAACAAAGGCTCCCGACGCAGGCTCTGACGGAAGCGAAGGCGACGCAACAGGCGGCTTCTCTGCATATAAGGTTATTCTTATTGCAGCAGTAGGTGCAGTAATCGTTGGCGCTATCATCGTAATCATCGTTCTCACAAGACCCAAGAAGAACGAAAAGAATTCCGATAAGTAATTATAGTAAAAAACAGGACTGAGCAGCTACAGCACAGTCCTGTTTTTTATAGCTTGAGTAAAACAAAATGGCTATAGGCAAAACCCATAGCCATTCTTTTTTAAAGTTTTTTGAAGTGCAGAAACATTTTTTTCAAAAAAGTTTTTGCATATCAATAAAAATCACTTTTTAAGAACCGCCTGGTTCTTTGCGGGGCTTGAACGGCCTGCAATGTCGGGTGCGCGGCGCTCGAGGGCGGCAAAGGAGATCTCGATATCCTCGCGGGCTTCCTCTTCGGAGAAGCAGCCGACGGTTACCATGTCACAGTCACGGATGGTTGCCCAGTTGAAGTTAAGACCGACAAAGGGAGTTGTTCTTCCTGCTGCCATAGACTTGATTGTCATAACAGGCTTCTTTGCGCCTCTGATGATGGAGTTTACAGCCTCCACCTCAACCTGCATAAGGAATCCCATGCAGTTGTAGATCTGAATGTAGGTCTCTACGTCGTAGCCGTTCTCGTCGGAGTAGATAACGAGCTCGGGCATATGAGCAGAAAGTCCGGGGATCATACCTGCATCGCGGATCATTTTTGTATAGTCATCGATTCTGTCGATGCTTCTTCTTTGCTTGCATACAAGCTGCTCTGCAGAGTAGTGGTGGATAAGGCAAAGCTTAGCACCTCGCTCAGCGCTCAGCTTGATCGCCTTTTCAGCCTCACGGCGACCCTCAGCGGAGTCTTCAACGTTGATAACGGGAGTATCTACCATTATCATAGGCTTTCCTGTCTTTTCCTCTGTAAGCTTAACAGCCTCGTAGATGTGAGGTGCCTGATCGTAGGGTGCCATAACGGTATCGATGCCACTCTCGAGGAAGGTCTCGAACATAGGTATCATAGACTCGGGCTGTCTGTATCTGTTCTTGATCATATTGTCGGCAGAGGGGGTGCGGTGGCTGTAACCTGCAACCCAGTTTGTTCCGATGATCATTCTTGAAAGGGAAATGCCGCCGACCTCTGTTCTGGGGAACTGTTTTTTCATATTTACCTCATTTAACAAAGGGCACCCCGGAGGATGCCCTTATTTGTTTTATTAATTAAAGAGCGGATACAAGTGCCTCTGTATCGCGAGCGATCATAAGCTCCTCGTTTGTGGGGATAAGGTAAACCTTGCACTTGGAATCGGGAGTGGAAAGCTCAAGGATGTCAGACTGGTGGTGACCCTTAGCGTTAGCTTCCTTGTCGAGCTTGATGCCGTAGAATTCCATTCCTTCGCAAACTCTCTCACGAAGCTCAACGTTGTTCTCACCCATACCTGCTGTGAATACAACTGCATCAAGACCGTTCATTGCAGCTGCATAGGAGGCGATGTACTTCTTGATCTGGTATGCGAGAGTTGTAGCTGTGAGGTAAGCTCTCTCGTTGCCCTCAAGGATAGCAGCCTCGATATCGCGGCTGTCGGAGGAAATGCCGGAGAGACCTGCAAAGCCGCACTTCTTGTTCATGAAGTCGCTCATTTCGTCAGGAGTCATGCCTGTCTTCTTCATAACGTATGTAACAACAGCGGGGTCGATATCACCGCAGCGTGTACCCATCATGATACCTGCAAGGGGAGTCATACCCATGGATGTATCAACGCACTTGCCGTCCTTAACAGCAGTGATGGAGGAACCGTTACCGATGTGGCAAGTTACGATCTTTGTGCCCTCAGTCTTACCGAGGATCTTGCACATCTCAGCTGCTACGAAGCGGTGGCTTGTACCGTGAGCACCGAAGCGGCGGATGGAGTACTCCTGGCACATCTCGTAGGGAAGAGCGTATGTGTATGCCTGAGGAGCCATGGACTGATGGAAAGCTGTGTCGAATACGAGAACCTGGGGAACGCCGGGCATAGCCTTTGTGCAGCCTGCGATACCCATAAGGTGAGGAGGTGTGTGGAGGGGAGCGAGGTCAACGCAATTTTCGAGCTTTGCGATAACGTCGTCAGTTACGAGTACGGACTCGGAGAAGTATGTACCGCCGTGTACTACTCTGTGACCAACAGCCTCGATCTCGGACATATCAGCGATGCAGCCGAATTCCTTATCTGTGAGGTAATCGATAACGATGCTTGTAGCCACTGCGTGGTCGGGCATTGCGATCTCCTTCTTGATCTTATCGCCGTTTGCGAGCTTGTGCTCGATAGCGCCGTCAAGACCGATTCTCTCGCAAAGACCCTTAGCGAGAACTGCCTCTGTGGATGTGTCGAAAAGCTGATACTTAAGGGAAGAGCTACCTGCGTTTACAACAAGAACCTTCATTTTATCATATTCCTTTCAAAAGAAAAAATTAATTATTTGACAATCGGTGCCTAATAGGTTACAATAAAAACACTATAAACACACAAATATGATTATATATCAATTTTTTTCCAAATACAATAGTTTTTAGGGAATATTTTTAAAATGAAAAGAATTTCAGCAGTTATATGTGAATTGAATCCTCTGCACGACGGACACAGATACGTTTTCCAAAAGGCGAGGGAGCACGGAGATATTCTTATAGCGATAATGAGCGGTAATTTCGTTCAGAGAGGCGAGAGTGCCGTTTATAACAAATATAAAAGAGCAGAGGCAGCACTCGGAGCGGGAGCTGACCTTGTTCTTGAGCTTCCTTTTCCTTACAGCGCCTCAAGTGCCGAATATTTTGCAAAAAACGGTGTGAGAATTGCTGAAGCTGTGGGGGCGGACGTGCTTTGCTTTGGCAGCGAATGCGGCGATATTGAAGCCTTAAAGCGAGCAGGTGAGGTCCTTAACAGCGAGGAATATGAAAAGAAAATGACGGTTGGCAGATCTGCCGCAATGAGAGCGGATATTTTAAGAGAGCTTGCACCCGACCTTCCCGAATCTCTCCTCGGCTCGCCAAATGATATTCTCGGTGCGGAATATTGCAGAAGAGCCAAAATCGATACTGTTGCCGTGAAGCGAATCAGTGCTGAAAGTGCATCATCCATCAGAAAAAGATCGGTGGGAATTGAGGGCAGCGATATGCTTGACCCTGCCGAGCTTTTCCGCCTTGAATATGATCATTTCAGAACTCTGAGAGCTGCGGGTAAGGACTGTGCAGAATGCACAGGAGGCGTCTTCGAGCGTCTTTATAACACCGCATTCAGCGAGGGAAGCGCCGAAAAGTGGCTTGAAAAGATAAAAACAAAGCAGTATACCAATGCCCGCCTTCGTCGCGCGGCACTGTTTGCACTTACATCGGTCACCCCCGATGAGCTGAAACGCGACGTTCTTTTCACAAGGCTTCTGGGTGCTAACGAGAAGGGAAGAGAGTACCTTGCTTCTATCAGAAAGGACAGCGAATTTCCCATCATAACCAACCATTCCGAAAAGAAGCTTCTTTCGGAAAATGCAAGAAAACAGGCAGACCTTGCAGATTTCGCAGATACTGTCTATGCCCTCTGTGAGAAGAGAGAGGACCCTGCATTTTATCTGAAATCACGACCTGTGCTAACTCGGTAAAAATGCACAAAAAAGTTACAAAAATAAGCGTTGTTTGTTGCAATTTTCATTGACAAACAGCGCTTTTCTATTTATAATAGGTTTAAATACAAGAATGGGGTAAGTGTATGTATATTGGTATAGATCTCGGTACAACGGGCGCAAAAACCGTTCTTTTTGACATCGAAGGAAACGTAGTTTGCGAGTTTAATAAGGAGTACGAGCTTATTTTCAAGGGCACCTTTGTTGAGCAGGATGCAAACGATTGGTGGCGCCTTGTTCTCGACGGAATGAAGCACGTGGTTTCTGAAAGTGGTGTTTCTGAAATCGAGGGTATTTCCGTCAGCACTCAGGGTATTTCCTTCGTTCCCGTAGACATCGAGGGAAACACTCTTTATAACGCCATCAGCTGGCTTGATATGAGAGCTGAAAAGGAATGCGATGAGCTTCGGGCACTTTTTGGCGACGAAAAGGTGTTCAATATCACAGGCAAGCCCTGTCTGTGCGACTACTCTTTGTCGAAGATCCGATGGTTTTCGGATAACTGTCCCGAGGTTGTTGAAAAGACCTATAAGATCCTTTTCCCCCTTGATTATCTGAATTTAAAGCTGTGCGGCAAGGCTGTAACAGATTATACGATAGCAGGCGGCACAATGCTTTACGATATACACGAGAAATGCTGGCACGACGAGCTTGTCAGCTTTGCCCGAATCGATAAGTCTCTTCTTCCCGACGTTCTCCCCATGGGAGCTGATATCGGACCTCTTCTGCCCGAGGTTGCAAAAGAGGTTGGTATTACAGGGGACTGCCACGTATATATGGGCGGTCAGGACCAGAAGCTTGCGGCTATCGGTGCAGGAATCGGTGAGGGCGTCTGCACAGTTTCCTTTGGCACTGCAACTGCGATCTCAAGGCTCGGCAAGGCCTTTGAATATAAAGAAAACAGTACTAATACACTTTTCCGCTTTGACGATGAAAGCTATATTTCCGAGGTTGCTCTTATGACTACGGGAGCGGCTCTCCGCTGGCTTACAAGAACTCTTTACGGCGGCATTTCCTATAAGGAAATGGATAAGCTTGCACTGCTCAGCGAGCCCGGCGCAAATGGAGTAAAGTTCAAGTCCGATCTTTCTGTTGGCGGTGTTATTTCGGGAATAACCCTCTCAACAACGTCTTCTGATATCATATACGCTCTTTACGAGGGCGTTTCTGAGGACATTGCAAATGCCGTTGCGGAGCTTGGCGGTGCTGAGTGCCTCAAGGTGTTTGGCGGCGGTGCAAAAAGCGAGATATGGTGTAGGATACTTTCCCGAATCAGTAAAACAAACGTTGAGATCCTCTCTATTGCGGAAACCGGCTCTCTCGGAGCTGCGATCCTTGCCTCTTCGGGAAAGATCCCCTCAGCGGCAGTCAAGAAGGTCTTGACACCCAGTGATGAATATTAAAACATAAGGAGATAAATTATGTTCCAGTTCGATCCCGCACCTTTCGTTCCTTATAAAAATAAGGAAATTCTTGAAAAGTGCAGAAACATTAAGCGCGAGGATATGGAAAAGCATCCTAATCCCAATTTCCGTATCAAAATAGTTCCTTCCTGCGAGGGAATCTGGGTCGGCGATATGGTAACAAGAATCATGCGTTCTGATATTCTCAACGAGAAGTGCGTTATGATCCTTCCCAATCCCTGTCCCACGATCTACTTGGCAGTTGCAGAGAACATCAATAAGCTGAATATCAACTGTCGTAACCTTCATATCTTTATGATGGACGAGTGGGCAGATGCTGACGGAAACATCGCGCCCCTTGATTATAAGGCAGGCTTTGCCCACAGCAATATGACCTATTTCTATATGGCGATAAGAGAAGATCTGAGACCGCCTCTCAGCCAGGTTCATTATCCCACAAACGAAAACGTTAACTGCTACTCCGATATGATCGAGGAGTGCGGTAACGGCGGCGCTGATATCTGCTATTCCGGTCCCGGCTGGACAGGTCATATCGCATTTATCGACCCCTGCACACCTGAGTTCGGCTGTCCTCCCATCGAGGAGTATCTTACAATGGGGGCTCGAATCGTAACACTCAACCCCATGACCGTTATGCAGAACTCTCTCCACGGCTGCTTTGGCTGTTCCGGTGATATCGCAAATGTTCCTCCCAAGGCGTTCACAATTGGTCCCCGTGACGTTAAGAACTCAAAGAACCGCCTTGAAATGCACGATCTGACAACTATGGGAACATATTCCTCATGGATCAGAATGACATCCCGTCTTATCCTTTACGGAGAGGTAACACCCCTGGTACCCTCATCCATTCTCCAGCTTATGGATACTGACGTATACGTTACCGAAGCTATTGCTGCTCCTTTCGGCTGCGAAGAGCTTGTTGGTTATTAATAGAAGGGAGATAAGATTATGTTTAAATTTGATCCTGCTGATTACGTTCCTTATAGAAATAAGGAAGTTCTTGAGAGATGCAGAAATATAAAGCGCGAGGATATGGAAAAGCATCCTAATCCCAATTTCCGTATCCACGTAACTCCCGCTGTTGGCGGTATCTGGCTTGGCGATATGATCGCCCGTATCGTTGAGAGTGACCTTCTTGATAAGAAGTGTGTTATGATCCTCCCAAACCCCTGTCCCGTTGACTATATGCAGGTTGCGGAAACCATCAACAGAATGAACGTTAACTGCCGTAATCTCCACGTATTTATGATGGACGAGTGGGCAGACCAGGACGGCAATATTGCTCCCCTTGATTATAAGGCGGGCTTTGCTCATTCCAATATGAAGTATTTCTACGGCTCTATCCGTGAGGATCTCCGTCCTCCCATCGAGCAGATGCATTATCCCACAAACGAGAATGCAAAATACTATTCCAAGATGATCGCTGAGGTTGGCGACGGCGGTGCTGACATCTGCTATTCCGGTCCCGGCTGGGCAGGTCATATTGCCTTTATCGACCCCTGCACACCTGAGTTTGGCTGTCCTCCCATTGAGGAATATCTTGAGATGGAGGCAAGAATCGTAACTCTCCATCCCATGACAATTATGCAGAATTCTCTCCACGGCTGCTTCGGCTGCTCCGGTGATATAGCAAACGTTCCTCCCAAGGCTTTTACAATCGGACCCGTTGACGTAAAGAACTCAAAGAACCGCTTTGAGATGCATTCCATCACAACCATGGGCACATACTCCGCATGGCAGAGAATGATCTCCCGTCTCGTTCTTTACGGAGAGGTAACACCC
>JAZRRC010000174.1:0-6585 GCA_045650355.1 Candidatus Avispirillum sp.
AGGAGCCTCCCGGGGTCATATCTGTGTTTTTCGGATTTTTCGTTATTTTATATGCGGAGCTTTTCGTATCAGCTCCCATGGCAAACTCGTCCATGTTAGTCTTTCCGAGAAGAACTGCGCCCGAATTCTTTAAAAGAGATGCAGCCGTTGCATCATAGGGCGGGATAAAATCCTTGAGAGTGGCGCTTGCCGCAGTTGTGGGAATGCCTTTGGTGCAGATATTATCCTTCAGCGCAAAGGGAATGCCGCAAAGAAGGGGAGCATCTCCTGTCTTCAGCATTTCGTCGGCACGCTTTGCCGCTTTGAGCGCACCCTCGCAGTCAACGTGCAAAAATGCATTATAAAGGGAGTCCTCCGCTTCGATTTTTGAAAGATAAGAGCGGCAGAGCTCCTCTGCCGAATATTCACCGTCCCTGAGGGCGCTGATATGCTTTTTTAATATACTCATTCTGCCACCACCCTGGGCACTGCGAAATATTCATCCTGCACGGCTCCCCTCGGAGCTACGTCCGAGATTTCAACGGTGCTTTCCTCGTTCAGGATATCACAGCGAAGCACGTTTTCTCCGTCCTTGCGAAGGGGAGAAGCCTCAGCCTTTGCATCCATGACCTTTGTTGCAAAGGAAACGATATTTTCCATATCCGTTTCAAATTCCGAAAGCTCTTTTTCAGAGAAGGAAAGCTTTGCAAGGTCTGCAAGCTCTTTTGTGTTTATCTTACTTTTCATATTATACCTTTGATTTTTGATAAAACCCCTGCCAAGGATATCCTGGGCAGGGGAAATCATCAATAATTATCGAGAATATCTGCTCTCTTGTGGTTGTAGTCATCCTCGCCGATCTCGCCGCGCTTGAACTGCTTGTCCAGAGCATCAAGCATATCCTGCTTTGAGGGGACAAGACCAAGGGGCTTGACAAGCTTCTTGTAGAGATATACGAACATAACAGTACAAAGAATACAAGCAACAAACTCCGCAATGGGGAATGCAAGCCATACCTGCCAGAGCTCACCGAAGCGTGCAAAGAGGAACGCAACGGGGATAAGAACAACAAGCTGTCTTACAAAGGAAATGATCATACTGAAAAGACCGTTTCCGAGTGCCTGGAAGGAGGAGGAGATAACGATACAGTAGCCGCAGAAAATAAAGCTGAGGCTGATAAGACGAAGAGCATCTCTTCCGATGGAGAGCATCTCGTTTTCAGCACCGAAGAGGCCCAGGAGCCAGTTGGGAGCAAGCTGGAAGAGAAGGATTCCGCAAAGCATGATGCAAACTGCAACGATAACGGAAAGGCGGATAGTCTTTGTGATTCTCTTTTTGTTTCTTGCACCGTAGTTGAAGGCGATGATGGGCACCATTCCGTTATTAAGACCGAGAACAGGCATGATAAGGAAGCTCTGGAGCTTGAAGTAAACGCCGAAAACTGTAGCTGCGATCTCGCCAACCTTCTGGATGGAGAAGAGGATCTTGTTCATGCAGTAGGTCATAACGCTTCCGATGGCTACCATGAGCACGGAGGGAAGACCTACGATAAGGATCTTTGCAATAAGCTTCTTGTGGGGCTTGAAATCGGAGGGGCGCACCTTCAGCTCACGGTTTACTGTGAGATGGAAGATAATAGCAGTGATAGCCGCCGCGATCTGACCGATAACTGTTGCAATTGCCGCACCCTTGATGCCCATAGCAGGGAATCCGAGAAGACCGAAGATAAGAATAGGGTCAAGAATAATGTTAAGGATAGCACCCACAGCCTGAGCGAGCATGGAGTGGAGCATCTTTCCTGTGCTCTGGAGAAGCTTTTCGAAGGTGATCTGAATAAAGATACCGAAGGAGAAAACGCAGCAAACGGAAAGATAATCAACGCCGTGGCGGATGATCTCCTCGTTTGAGGTCTGGCTTCTCATAAATGCCTCTGCACCGAAAAGACCGATGAGGATAAAAATAATGCAGCTGCAAAGCTCAAGCATAATACCCTGAGCTGCCGCACGGCTTGCTCTTTTGGGGTTCTTTTCGCCAAGGCTCTTTGAAATAAGAGTGGTGATACCGACACCGATACCTGTACCGAAGGCGATCATAAGATTCTGAATGGGGAATGCTGTGGAAACTGCGGTAAGCTCGTACTGCATTTCACTGATACGGGCAACGAAGATGCTGTCAACAACGTTGTAAAGCGCCTGAACAAGCATTGAAAGCATCATGGGGACAGACATTGTAAGAAGAAGTCGTCCTATGGGCTGAGAGCCCATTTTGTTCTCTTTTAAAGTAGCGGAGCTCAATTTTTCCTCCCGATTATATGAATTTTGACATTATTATCTATTTTACTACTTTCCGAAAGCATTGTCAACGAATGCGGGAAGATAATTTACAAAAAACTATGGAAAAAACAAAGACAGTATGGTATACTGATTTAGTTAAATTCGATGGACTGAGTCCTTCGGAAAGGTATTTTGAAAAATATGAGTTCAATAACAAAAAGACTGAAAGAGGCTATTAAAAAATCCTCTCTTTCATATGCGGAAATAGAAGAAAAGCTCGAGCTGCCCGAGGGCACTGTTGAAAAATGGTGTCTCGGCAAGGAGGAGCCTGATACGGCGACTATAAAGAGCCTTGCAGACCTTCTCGGCGTATCTGCAGACCATATTCTTTTCGGTGTTCAGAAAATCGGTGAGATGAAGGCGATGTTCCCCAACGATGCAAACCCCGCTCCCACTCCTGTTAACGACTGGAGATTCCTCAGCGGCGTTATCGCCATTTTCGTCGGTGCTGTGGGCATTATGATGATGGTCATGCGATATTCCACAAGCGGCATCAGCTTTGCAGAGCTTTTTGAAATTGCTAAGGTTCCTTTTGTGATCTTCGGGCTTATCAGTGCTCTGGGTCTTGTAACCTGTATAGTTTCTTGCGTAGTGTCACTTCGCATTCCAAAAAAGAAGAAAAATAAGGAAAAATAATTATGAGTAGAAATAAGAAAGCGCAGAGCCTTTCCAAAAAGCAGCAGGCTCTTATGGAGGAAAAGCTTCTTGCAAAGAAAAAGAAAAGAAATAAGGTAATTCTTATTTCCGTGCTGTCCGCAGTTCTCTGTGCGGCAATTGCCATTGGTGCATGGCTTTTTATAGATAAGGTCATCTTTTCCGAGGAGGCCGTTTTTGAAAGAGATATTAAAAAGAATACTCATGCAAAAAATCCCGATGGCAGCGCTCTTCTTGAGGCAGGCCTGAGAGAGGGCGACTATACCTATGCGCTTTATGAGGACGGCACAGCAACCCTTTCCTATTATTGGGGAGATTCCGAGTCTCTCAAGGTGCCCGAGTCTTTGGGCGGTCATACCGTTACAACCATCGGTCAGAGCTGCTTTTATAACAAAACAAAGCTTAAGACTATTGAATTTCCCGAGGGCGTTAAGCATTTCGAGGAATATTCCTTCCAGAACTGCGGTGTAACGACTGTTGTTGTTCCCGAAAATACATCGGTTATTAAGGAAGGCACGTTTGTGTACTGTGCGTCTCTCAAGGAGGTCACTCTTCCCGATAGCGTGAAAACTATCGAAAGCGGAGCCTTCTACGGATGTGCAGCTCTTGAAAAGATCAATTTCCCTGCATCACTTAAGTCCGTTGGCTCATATTCCTTCAGCGGATGCAAGGCTCTCACAAGTATTTCTCTCCCCGAGAAGCTTGAAAAGATCGATGAGCAGGCATTTTCACAGTGCTCCGCTGCCGTGACCGTATCCTTGCCCGATTCTCTCAAGAGCATCGGCTCATATGCCTTCAGCGAGTGCACCTCACTTAAAGAGATCACAATTCCCGAAAAGATCAAATCTCTTCCCGATGCGGTATTCAATTGCTGCACAGCACTTGAAACGGCAATTCTCCCCGACGGACTTGAAAAGATCGGCCTCAGTGCTTTTTATAGCTGTACTTCTCTTAAAAACGCAGCTATTCCCTCAACTGTCAAGGAGATAGGCGACTATGCCTTCTGCTATTGCACTGTTCTTGACGGTGCTGTTCCTCCTGCAGGTCTTGAAAAGCTTGGTCAGTATGCTTTTGCCGATTGCAAGGCGCTGACAAAAATGAATATCCCCGAGAAGCTCACCGATATTCCCGCATACTGCTATGCAAGCTGCACCTCTCTTCGCGATATCGAGATTCCCGATACGATCAAGAAAATCGGCGACTATGCTTTCACAAACTGCGATGCTGTTAAGAGAGTAGTTATCCCCGAGGGTGTGGAGGTTATCGGTATATGTGCCTTTGCGGGAATGGATAACGTCACCTCAATTGACATGCCTATGTCGCTTATTTCCATCGGAGAGGGCGCATTTGCAGACGACTCAAAGCTCATTCTCCGCTGTGTTCAGCAGGACTGCTTTGCATGGGAATATGCCACAAAATACGATATCAGGATAGTTGTTGGGTAAAAAAAGGCAAAAAATCCATTATTTTTTGAAAATTAATCCCCCTTTTGAAAAATAGTTTCAAAAAAAGACTTGACAAAAAGGGGAGTAGGTATGTATAATAATTGATGCCTATGCGAATGGGACAGAAGTCCCGAAAGAAAAAAGTAAATTAATTAATTTTTCCATAAACCTTAAGGAGGTGCGAATATGCTTAGAACATATCAGCCCAAGAAGCGTCAGAGAAAGAAGGAGCACGGCTTCAGAAAGAGAATGAAGACTGCTGATGGCAGAAAAGTACTCAAGAGACGTCGCGCAAAGGGCAGAGCAAGACTTACTCACTAAGTTTTTGTTCTTGTCTTAATAAGGCCCGGCGAAGGTCAAATGACGCCCGAAGTATATCTTAGGGGAGTTAAATCAGACCGACCACCTCCGAGGGGATCCGAGACCCGGACCGTATCGGAGGTTTTTATTTTAGAATTTTTTTGGAGGATAACGTGAAGCTAACGGCAATAAGAGAAAATCATCTGTACCGCAAGGCTTATCAGGGCGGCAGACGTGCCGCGGCCGCAAACCTTTGCGTGTATGTCCTTCGTGACAGAAAGTCAAACGTGCTCAGAAAAGCACATCCCGAAAAAAAGCTTGTCAACCGAGTAGGTATTGCAGCCTCAAAAAAGCTCGGAGGCGCTGTAGAGAGAAATCGCGCAAAGAGAGTCATCCGCGAAGCGTACAGACTCACTGAGGCGAGCATAGGCATTAAAAAAGGAAATCTTATCGTTATAGCGGCAAGAAATCCCTCTACGGTATCTAAAATGCAGGACGTTATGCGTGACTTGCAGTATTGCCTGAAACGGCTTGATATGCTTGAAAATCCTGAAAAGCAGGATACAGCCAATGTTTAAAAAGATTGTGCTGCTGCCGGTAAAATTTTATCGGCGCTATATTTCTCCCCTTTTTCCTCCCTGCTGCAGGTTCACACCGACCTGCTCACAGTATTGTCTTGATGCGGTAGAGGAGTGGGGAGTATTTCGCGGTCTTGCCCTGACTGTGTGGCGCATTATCAGATGTAACCCCTGGTCAAAGGGCGGACACGATCCCGTTCCTCCCAATAAAAGGAAGAGGAATAAATAAATAAGAACGAAAGAAAACAAAAAATGGGTAAAATATTTGATATTATCTCAATTCCCTTCGGCTATCTCATGCGCTTTTGCTGCTGGATCAGCCCCGGGAACAACTACCTTATTGCTCTGATATTCTTCACCATCGTAATCGAGCTGCTCCTTTGCCTTATTTTCGGTATCAAGCAGCAGAAGAATATGATCAAGCAGGCGAGCATTGCTCCCCTTGCGGCAGCTATCCGCAAGAAGTATGCAGGCAGAGACGATCAGGTAACAAAGCAGAAGCTGCAGCAGGAGACAACGGACCTGTACCAGAAGCACGGATACAGCCCTCTTTCCGGTTGCCTTCCCATGTTTATTCAGCTCCCCATCATCATGGCGCTGTATAACGTAATCGTAGCTCCCCTTCAGAATATGTTTATGCTTGCAGGAAAAGAGATCGATACTCTTCTTTCCGCTCTCTGCACAAAGCACACAGCGCTTCTTTCCGAGGCAGCAAGAGACCAGCTCACAAAGGGCCAGTCCCGTCTTGCTCAGGTAGAAACTCTTAAGCTTGCAGAGCAGGGTAAGCTTTCAATCCTCGAGGGCGATGCAGGTGCTATTGCAGATAAGCTTGAGGAAATGAGCGATTTCTTCCCCAACTACACTGCTTTCGGCATCGATTTCTCCACAAACCCCAACGCAGCTCTTACAGCGGATACTATCGCTTCTCTCTGGCCTCTCCTTCTTGTTCCCGTATTTATCGTGGCAACAATGATCATCAGCCAGAACCTTTCCAAGAAGTTCACTTATCAGGATCCCACAATGGAGCAGCAGCAGGGCGGTTGCTCTATGAAGGTAATGCTTTACTCCATGCCCGTATTTTCCGCATACATTTCCCTTTCCATGCCTGCGGTAGTAGGTATCTACTGGATCTACCGTTCCATCACATCTACTCTCCAGCGCTTCATCCTTTCTCTTATCATGCCCCTTCCCAAGTTCACGGAAGAGGACTATAAGAAGGCAGAGAAGGAAATGTCTGCAAACCAGTCTAAGAAGGCTGCAAAGAAGAAGGCGGCTGAGGAAGGCAAGAGCACAGGT
>JAZRRC010000175.1:0-9366 GCA_045650355.1 Candidatus Avispirillum sp.
ATGCTTATAACGAGGACGGCACAAGAAAGCGCTCCCTCCACCACATCGACGATGAGGATGAGGGCGATATAGCTCCTGTTCTCCAGCCCAAGAAGGACGAAGAGGACGATAAGCTCGATCCTGACGTTGATCCCGCAGACGCTCCCGTGATGAAGGACGACCGCGGAACACACTATAAGAAAAAGCACTGAGAAGGCGACGGCTTTCGCAGTTAAAAAAGCTTGCGGTCATTTAATATATTGAAAACTCTGCCGAAAGGCAGAACGGAGTATTTATGGCAGAAGAAATAATCATCCAGGGCAAGACGCTTGAAGAGGCTATGGCCGAAGCGCAGTCCAAATATAACGGAGACAACGTGCAGTACGATATCCTCGAAATGCCCAGACGCGGTATTTTCGGTATCGGTGCATCTCCTGCAAAGATCAAGGTCATCATCAACGACGTTGAAGAGGATGAGGACTGCGACCTTTCCGGAATAGTTGCTTCCATCAAGGGTCTCGGCGTAACCACCAACAAGGGTGGCGGCGACGAGCGCGAGGAAAAGAAGCCTGAGGAGAAGAAGGCTGAAAAGTCTGAGAAGCCTCAGAAGAAGAACAACCATAAAAAGGAAAACAAGGCAAAGGCTCCCGCACCTAAGGCTGAAGAGGCAAAGGCAGAGGAGAAGAAGCCTGAGGAAAAGAAGGCTGAAAAGCCTGCAAAGGCAGCATCCGGCCCCAAGGAGCCCCGAGTAATCGAGGTAACAGAGAAGGAGCTTGACTGCGCACTTACCTTTGCAAACACACTTCTCAAGGATATGGGCGTAAACGCTGAGGCGAAGTACGTAGGCAACGAGCCCTCCGGCATCGGCGGAAACACATATCCCCACATCGAGATCGTTGGCGAGGGTGCAGGTATTCTCATCGGTCACCACGGTGAAACACTCGATGCTATCCAGTATCTTGTAAACCTTTGCGCACACCGCAAGGGCGGCTCCTCCTCCAAGGAGTTCGTTAAGATCATCGTTGATATCGAGGATTACCGTGCAAAGAGAGAGGAAACTCTCCGCTCCCTTGCAAGAAGAACAGCTGCAAAGGCTATCAAGTATAAGCGCAATATCGTTCTCGAGCCTATGAACCCCTTCGAAAGAAGAATCATCCATTCCGAGATCCAGGATATTGAAAACGTGTCTACTCATTCCGTAGGCAGCGATGAAAACCGCAAGATCGTAGTTTGCTACGAGGGTGCGGATAAGGTTCAGCGCCGCCGTCGCCAGGGCGGTCAGAAGAACCGCGGCGGCGAGAGAGCTCCCGTGCAGGATACAGCATCCGCAGAGCTTCTTTCCGTAGTTGACGCTGTTGCAGACAGCGTTGTTGAGGCTGACGCAGAGTAAAGAACAAAGGGGCTGTGGCGAATCAAGCACAGCCCCTTTTCAAATTATCTATGCCTCCCTTGCCTAAAGGGAGGGGGACCATCCGAAGGATGGTGGAGGGATTCCTACAGTAAGCATACAATCAAATTTTGCTTGAATGCAGAGCGTTTGTAATTCCGCCCACAAGCGGTGGGCGGCCAAAGGTGCCCTTTGGAATCCGTGAAGGCAAAAGGATTTCGCACCTTGCGAGGTGCGACAAGGGCTCCGCGCCCTTGACTGCGCAACCTTTTGAAAAAGGTTGACGAAAACTTCAAACTGGTTTTAATTTATTATCTTTTTTAAAGTTCTTTGCATAACTAACTATCCCCCACAAGGAGTGCTGATATGATCGGAGAAACCGTTGCGGCGATTTCCACGGCTAAGGGTAAGGGCGGTATTGCCGTTATCCGCATAAGCGGTGAGAAAAGTGCTGAGATAATTGAAAAATGCTTCGTTTCACGGGGAAAATCTCCGATAGAGAATCCTCGCAGGGCAGTTTTCGGCTCTGTTGTAGACGGAGACGAGGTCGTTGATACTGCCGTTTGCGTATATTTTCTCGAGGGCGCTTCCTTTACGGGAGAGGCCTCTGCTGAAATAAGCTGTCACGGCGGTACTGCGGTGACACGTGCTGTCCTTGAGGCAGTATTCAAAGCGGGAGCCGTGCCTGCTGAGGCAGGTGAATTCACCCGCCGTGCTTTTGTAAACGGCCGCCTTTCACTGACTGAGGCTGAGGCCGTGGGCAGACTTATCGATGCGGATACAGAAAGCCGCCGCCGTCTTGCTTCAGGTGCTCTCAAGGGCTCCTTGAAGGATAAGACAGAGAAGATAAGAAACAGCTTGGCCGACGTTTTGTCCGCTCTTTATGCCGTTATCGACTATCCCGATGAGGATATCGGAAACGAAGGCGAGGAGCAGATAGAGGGCGTTCTTTCCGAGAGCATTTCCTCTCTTGAGGCTCTCCTTCGTACGTACCGCACGGGAAGTGCTGTTGCAGACGGTGTTGTAACCGTTATCTGCGGCTCTCCCAACTGCGGAAAGAGCACACTTTATAATCTTCTTTGCCGTGCCGAAAAGGCAATCGTTACCGACGTTGCGGGTACTACCCGTGATACTCTCTGGGAAACTGTTGATGCGGGCGGCATCACCCTTCGTCTTGCAGATACTGCGGGTATTCGCGAAACAGGTGATACTGTTGAGAGCATCGGCGTTGACCGTGCAAAGGGCGCAATGAGAGAGGCAGAGCTTATTATCTCCGTTTTCGACGGCTCAAGAGAGCTGACAGAGGAGGAGAGAGCCCTTCTTTCAGAGCTTTCCGAGATGGACTGCGCAAAGATCGCAGTTATCAACAAATCCGACACAGATACCTTTAACGTATGTAACGAAATTTCAGCGGCAAACGATAAAACAGTAATTATGTCCGCAAAGTTCGGTCAGGGAGAGAGTGAGCTTTACAGCGCCATCTCCGAGCTTTTCAATGCGGATAAGCTTTCCCTCGGCACAGATGCCGTTCTCTGGGAAGCGCGCCACAAGGCAACGGTAGAAAGCGTTATTGCCCTTCTTACCGATGCCCGCTGTGCGCTCATCTACGGCGATCCTGCTGATGCTGTCTGCACTCTTTGCGAGAGCGCTCTCTCCGAGCTTTCTCTCCTTGACGGCAGAGGCGTCACCGAGGATATAGTTTCAAGAATCTTTGCACGCTTTTGCGTAGGCAAGTGATTATCTGTTTCTTTTAGGAATCAGGATAAACACAAGAACGAGCACTGCAATTACAACGATGACGGCAATAACTATTGCCCAGGGATTGATGCCGTTTTCCTCAAGCTCCATCCCCTCGATAACGCCTGTTGATTCCTCTGCTCTGTCGGTGGTGTCGCGGCTTGCGGTATCACGGCTTGTTGTATCACGGTCTGAGGTTTCGGAGTCCTTTCTTGAGGTGTCCTCTTCATTTCCCATAGTGCTGTCGTCGTCAACAACTCCGTCTCCCTCGGCCTCGGGCTCTCCGTCGCCGTCGGGATCAACGGCCTCTTTAAGGTCTGTAACAAGATCCTTTCCCTCATCAACAGCGGTGCTGACAGCATCCTTTGCACCCCACATAGCGCTGTCCAATGCGTTAGCAAAGGCAGGCACGCAGAGAAAAGCGCAAAGTGTGGCGCAGAGAATAATTGTATAAAGCTTTTTCATCTTACTATCTCCTTTAGTAAATTCAAGAATATTATTTCCCGATAAGTGCTGTATATGCATATAATTTGATTTCGAGGTTTTATGGAAAACAAGAGATTTACAAAAAACGATTCGGGCTTCATTTGCGGTCATTGCAAAAAGGAAGTACCGCCTCTCGGATATACTTCAAGAAACCATTGCCCCTATTGCCTCTGGAGCCGCCATCTTGACGAGAATCCCGGCGACCGAGCAAGTGAATGCAAGGGTCTTATGGAGCCTGTTTCTGCGGTCCCTGACAACAAAAAAGGCTATATAATCATCCATAAGTGTACCGAATGCGGTGCTATTAGAAGAAACAAGGCTGCCTACGGTCCCAAGGCCGAGGTCGGCGATAACTTAAAGCTGATAATCTCCCTCACAGGAAAAGTATTTTGAGGTTAAAATGATATACACAAAAGAAGAATTTGCAAAAAGACTCTCAGAGCTTTCTGAAAAGGCAGGACTTTTAGAGCTTACTGCTCACGCCTGCGATAAGCTCTACACAATATGCGAGCAGCTTGATCTCAAGTCAAAGCAGTTTAACTTAACTGCAATCACAGAGCCTGAGGAGGTTCTCAAAAAGCATATTATCGACTGCGTTTTTGCGGCAAAGACTGTCGGTGAGCTTTGCGAAAGCGGAAAGCTTCTCGACGTTGGAAGCGGTGCAGGATTCCCCTCGCTTCCCATTGCGGCAACCCTTCCCGAGGTGCAGGTCAATGCTATGGACTCCACTGCAAAGAAATGCACTTACATGAACGATACCGCAAGCCTCGCAGGCATTGATAATTTCAATGCTAAGAGCGCAAGAGCCGAGGAAGCGGCAAGGGGCGATATGAGAGAGTCCTTTGACGTTGTCAGCGCCCGTGCTGTAGCAAGACTTAACGTGCTCATGGAGCTCTGCACACCCTTTTTAAAGGTTGGCGGATATTTCGTATCCATGAAGGGTGCTGCGGCAGATGAGGAAATGGCAGAGGCACAGAGTGCTGCAAAGAAGCTTGGCTGTACTTTTGTGGAAAAGCGACAGTATACCCTTCCCGACCTCGACGATGCGAGATTTCTCCTCATTTACAGAAAAGATTCGAAAACACCCGAGGCATATCCCCGTAATTTCTCACAGATATCAAAAAAACCGCTCTGATTTTCAAGAGCGGTTTTTTTATTCCGAAAAAGGGCAAAAAGAAATATAATATTCACCGATATTTCCTCTTTGATTTCACGTTGCAGGTGGTATTATTTCCATACCGAAAATGAAAGGAACAAAAAGGAAATGAAACTGAAAGAAGAAAAAAGAAAAAGGACTGCTGAAAATGAGGGCTCAAGGGTTGTGAAAATGATATGCGTTGACCATATCGTGCCAAACCCCGCCCAGCCGAGAAGGTTTTTCACGGATGAGGCAATACTTCGCCTTGCAGACAGCATCAGGCTCCACGGTATAATTCAGCCTCTTTGCGTCAGAAAGCCGGACCCGAATACGGAGGTTTATGAGCTTGTTGCAGGAGAAAGGCGACTCCGTGCGGCAAAGCGCATCGGAATGAGAGAGGTGCCCTGTGTCACCGTCCTTGCTGACCGAGAGGAAAGCGCCCATATGGCAATCGTTGAAAACATTCAGCGTGAAAACCTCAATATGTTTGAGCAGGCGGAGGCAATGAGCGCCCTTATGAAAATCCATTGCTTGACCCAGGAGAAAATTGCGGAAAAGCTTTCCTGCTCTCAGTCCTACGTTGCAAATAAGCTGCGCCTTCTGCGCCTTTGCGGCGAAGAAAGGGAAGAGATATTATCGGCAGGTCTTTCCGAGCGCCATGCAAGGGCCTTGCTTCGCATAAAAGACGATGAAAGCAGAAGAGCTGCACTGACAACCGTAGTACGCCGTGAAATGAACGTAGCGCAGACGGAGGAATACATAGACCGCCTGATAGAAGCGGAGAAAAAGGAGAAGGCCCGTGAAAAGCTTGAAAAAAGAACTCGTCTTATAATTAAGGACGTTAAGATTCTCTATAACACCATTGATAAGGCAGTGGAAACGGTGCGCCTTTCCGGCATCGACGTCCAGACCCTCCGCCGCGAAAACTCAAAGGACACGGAGATAGTCATAAGAATCCCTAAATATGCTTAAATAAAAAGTCCCCTTAATCCATAGCAAAAAGCTTTGCGTTAAGGGGATGCTTATTTAAGAAAGAGGATTTAAAACGATTTCCTGTCCCGAAGAGAAACACTCAGAGGAGGATGAATTTACCTTTAAAATCAGCTTGTCTTTATTATAGGAATATGAAAATTCTATCTCATCATGAAAAACAGGCGCTTCACTGTTTTCGTCATATGATAATTTTCCAAGCGATACGTACTGCTCCACTACTGCAAAGCAAATATCATACTCGAATATTTCTTCACCGACAGACAAAGAACAGTTCATGTCGTCATAATTATATCCATCGGCGAAATCAATTATAAAAGTTTTGTCCTCGTTTTCCCATATACCGGTGGGGCGTTCAGGCGAAAAGGAGCATGATGTTAATATACTTTGAAAACAAAGAAAGATTGTGAGATATATCAGAATACACTTCTTCATTTTTACCTCCAAATCAAAGGAAAGCTCTTTCTGTTTTTAGAATATCATAAATGATTATGACTGTCAACTATATTTCTGTGCATTGTATTTCAAGCTTGTATGCAAGCATATAGTAAAAAAGGATGTCGCAAGAGCAAAAGTTCTGCTTGAATTGGGGTTTATCGGATTGTTGTGAAATGAAATTTGATATGCAAAAGAATGGATTTTCGCAACGAGTCTCCCCTTGCGAGGGGAGGTGGATTTGCCGAAGGCAAAGACGGAAGGGTAGTAGCGAACGATTTCGGCAAACATTCCGTCTATGGAAGTGACGTTTGCATTAATCAAACCTACTACCCCACCACCATCCTACGGATGGTCCCCCGCCCCTCGCAAGGGGCGGACGAGGAGAACGTTTATCTTTTTCGTTCATTTGTGCATCAAATCTCGTTTCGGTTCGCGTGCAGATGGGCGGGTCGATGTGGGCATCGACCCCTACGAATAGACAGGTTCGTTTCCCCCGATAAACCCGAATTTACCAACTATGAAAACAAAAAGGAGCTGTTGCAATGCAACAGCTCCTTTGATTTTAGAACTTAACTACTGTATTTGTCTTTGCAGACTCGAATGCTGCCATGATGACCTTCATAACAACTCTCATCTGATCGTGTGTTACGAGCTGCTCGCACTTGCCGTCGATTGCATCGCAGAAGTTGCGGTAGTAATCGTGAACGTCGATCTCGGGACGCATCACAACGTAGCTCTCCATGGAACGGTCTGTTCTGGGAGCCATTGTCTTTGAAAGACCGTTGGAGGTCTTTGTGGGACGGATGTTATCGTCATCAGCAAAGGCTGTGCATCTTGTGATGTGGATGGAGTCTGTCCAGTAGCTGACCATCGCAGTACCGGTAGTTCCTCTCATATACATAAGGGGAAGCTGAATGAAGTTGTATGTGCAGATCTCAACGTGGAGATTAACGCCGCTTCTGAGCTTGATATCGATATAGCAGCCGTCGTCAACGGGAGCACCTGTGAGGTAATCGAATCTTGCGTAAACGCTTTCAACGTCGTAGCCCATCATCCAGAGCTGCTGGTCCATCATATGAACGCCCCAGTCGTAAAGCATACCGCCGCCCTTTTCAACTGTCTTTCTCCAGTCGCCTGGGATACCGTGGTCGCCGTGAACGCGGGACTCAACGCTGATAATATCACCGATTGTGCCGTCCTCCTTCAGCTGCTTCATGCCTCTGAAGTAATCGTCATAGCGACGATTCTGATGAACGGAGAATTTCTTGCCGGTCTTTTCAGATGTCTCGATCATTCTCTCGAGAGATTCGCAGGAGAGAGTTACGGGCTTTTCGCAGATAACGTGCTTGCCTGCCTCCATTGCTGCGATGGCAATAGACTCATGAACGTCATTGGGAGTTGCGATAACGACGATCTCGATAGACTCGTCCGCGAGAAACTCCTCAAGTGTATCGTATGCCTTGTAGCCGTCCTTACGTGCTTTTTCGTTCTTTGCAGGATCGATATCGTAGGTAGCAACTACCTCGCAGACATCGCTCTTCTCAAACTCGATTGCATTAAAATATGTGACACCCTCGATGCTGCAAACGTGCCACTGACCCATACCGCCGTAACCGACTACGCCGACTTTCTTTTTCATAGAAATTACCCTACCTTTCCAAGCTGTTGGATATGTGCATACAGCCGCCTGAAAACGACAACTAATTTATAAATTCAAGCTTATGATTTTCTCTATGAGAATAAATATACAGTTTTATTATACCAACTACGTCGGCAAAGTCAATAAACTTCTCTTATTTTTTATGGCAGTTCAAACAATTTTTTTGCCAAAAAAGGGAAATCAACCCTTATTGGCTTTGATTTTGGCAGTAATCAGACAAATTGAAGCCAGTATCAATCCTATTGCGCTGACTGCAATCACGCTGCCCCAGCTGACGTTTGCAATGCCCGTAATGTCAAATTCACCGTTTTCTGCATTCTGAAGCTTTGAAAATACTGCGGCAATATCGTAAACGAGAGTGCCGAGGACTGCTGCACCGCCTATATAGGAGAGCAGGCTCAGCTTTGTGCTTTTTCCCTTATTTAAGGGAGTGAGTCTGGGAGTGGCGAAATTCAGCACGCTGCCGATGTAAAATGCTGCAAGGCAGAGGACAATAGTTTCGGGGATCATATACGTTGCATTGTAAACGAAGGAGTATGAGAGCGCAGATGCTGTGGGAATGGAAAGTCCTGCCCATACTGTAGCGCCCGAAACAACGTGGCAGGCATATCTCAGAATGCCTACGAGGAGAGCGCCGAGAGCGAGAGCACCGCGCTGATTCTTCATTTTTCTGAAAACGCCTGCAAGACCGATGAAGGCGAATGCAAGAATATAGTCAAGCACTATAACTGCGGTAACACTTGCCCAACCGGTTACATAGCTGAGAGAGCTTGTTCCGAGAACGAGCTGCATAACACCGTGAACCGTTGCTGTAAGAAGTCCCCAGGCTGTACCGTGGCGGTAAGCTATAAGGAGGATAGGCAGCATGGAAGCGAAGGTGATACTGCCGCCGTAGGGCAGCTCAACAAGCTTTAAAAGGCTGAGGATGGTTGCGAGAGCGATCATAATAGCGCTTTCGCAAAGCTTTAGTGTGACTGACTGTGTTTTAGTTTTTGTTTTCATAATTTCCTTTCTATCCGAGATGAAAGAAGCATAAAAAATCCTCTGCGGCTGCAGAGGATAATAAAAGCAATATAGCTCAATGCTCCCTACGCCGGAATTACCCGTATCAGGTTAAAGGGTTCGGCATTGCCGTCTCAGCCGCTTTCGCAGCACCCCTGTATTGAATTGTGTTCGTGGCCATGAACAATATGATTATAGCACCACATTCCGCCGTTGTCAAGAAAAAATTGCCCCACGATAAATCGGAGTTTGAAATGGAAAACTAAAGGCTCAGAAATACTGCCTCCCCTTCTCAGCTCGCTGTGAAGGGGAGGGGGACCGCTTGCGGTGGAAGGGTTGCCACATCAGAACGAGAACCAATCTTTATTATTTCGTGCCCTGTCAAGTGACAGTTTAATCATAACCATCAGATAGCTCTCGTGCAGATAAGACACCCCTTCCGTCATCGGTGCCAAAGAAATTATAAATTCCACATTCACCTTGCACCGATGCCACCTCCCCCTCACAGCTGCAAGCATCTGAGAGGTGGAGGCTTTTGTTTCGTGCAAC
>JAZRRC010000176.1:0-2906 GCA_045650355.1 Candidatus Avispirillum sp.
TATCCACCTTGCACCGATGCCACCTCCCCCTCACAGCCACAAGCGTCTGAGAGGTGGAGGCTTTTATTTCGTGTAGCATTCACTATTTCAATTCAGGTACCACTTCAAACTCCGATTTACAGAACTGTTTATAAAATAAAAAAGCTGTCGCAAGACAGCTTTGATAATTTAATTCTGCTTCTGAACCATTTTGTATTCGTCGTAGAATTTATAATAGGGGCAGGCGGAGTAGGGGTGCTGCATAAAGCGGATCATTTCATCCTCGTCAAGATAAAGACCGCAGACGTAGTCATCCATAAGGTCGTCCCAGTCGTAGTACATGCAGGTCTCGCAGTTTGAATATTTATTTTTCTTTTCGTTTTTCTTATTTTCCATGTTCGCACCTCCGTTTGGTGGAATAAAAAACTGTGGTATAACTAATCATACCACAGTTTTTTCTGTCATACAAGTATAAATATAGTTTTATCTTATCTCCTGCTCAAGCTCATCAAACTCGGGGGAGGTGAAAAACTCGCCGAGAGAGATATCGAGTCCGTCGCAAAACTTTTTGATGGTGGTAATGGATATATCACGTCTTGATTCATCCATCATGCTGTATGCTGTGGACGGGGTAACACCCGAAATATTTGCAAGCTCGTTGAGCTTGATATTTCTCTCAAGACAGATAGCCTGAAATCTTTTAACAACTGCATCTTTTACGCTCATACCGTCCAACTTCCTTTTATATTATAATAACTCAAAAATTGCGAAAAATCAACTGTTGCATTGATGTGGCGAGGGTGGTACAATAGTCATATATATAAATTAAAGGAGAATAGCGTGAAAATTTCGAATGCAGGAGATCAAAGTCGCGCTTTTTCACGCCACCACTCTCCCTAAAAATGGGACCCACCCCATTTTTGTTTCTGAAGAAACTCGGTCGAGTTCACATAATTTTTATGCCGCCGCATAGGCGGCGGAATGGAGATTAAAATGCCTTATATCGGAACAAAAACAACAGTAGCTATTTCCCCCGAAAAGGAAGTTATCCTCAAGGAGAAAATGGGCAAGGCCATCGAGGCTATCCCCGGCAAGACCGAGGCCTGGCTCATGTGCGAGTTTGAGGACAACTGCCGCATCTGGTTCAAGGGCGACAACTCAGCCCCCGCAGCATACGTTGAGGTTAAGCTCCTCGGAAGTGCAAAGAGAGAATACTACGAAAAGCTGACAGCTATTATCTGCGATATTCTTGCAGATGAGCTTTCTGTCCCCGCAGACCGCACCTACGTGAAGTACGAGGAATGCGAGCATTGGGGCTGGAACAATATGAATTTTTAAGAGGTGACTATGAGCTTTATCGAGATAAAGCCCGAAGCGCTTTCGGGCAATACTTTTAAAATGATCGGCAGCGACTGGATGCTCGTTTCCGCCGCCGACGGCGAAAAATTCAACACAATGACCGCAAGCTGGGGAGGCATGGGCGTTCTCTGGAACAAAAACGTGGCATTCGTTTTCATTCGCCCCCAGAGATATACCTATGAGTTCACCGAAAAGAGCGACAGACTGACTCTTTCCTTCTTCGGTGGCGAACAGAGAGAGGCGCTCACCTTCTGCGGCAGAAACAGCGGCAGAGATTGCGACAAAATGAAAGAAACAGGTCTCACTCCCCTGTGGGTAGGAGAGGGCGCCCCCGCATTTGAGGAGGCAGCAGTGATCCTTGATTGCAAAAAGATCTATGCCGACGATATCAAAGAAGGCTGCATGATCGATCCCTCCATCATGAAGAACTACCCCGCCAACGATTTCCACCGCGTGTACGTTTGCGAGGTGGAGAGAGTATTTGTCAGAGAATAATACGCAGAAACTTTTTTGAAAAAAGTTTCCGCACTTCAAAAAAGAATGGCTATGGGTTATCCGTAGCCATTTTGTTTTGTGTAAATTCGAATTTATGGGTGTTCTTGGGATTTGGTTGTGGTATTTGGAATATTCAACAAAAAAGTGCAGGGGATTTTGGCAGGCATACAGAAATTAAAGGCTTGTCTTTATCGCTTTAGTATGCTAAAATATATTATCTATAAATGGAATTTACCATTTAATGTATGGAGGCAAATATGAAGAATTTTATCATTAAGGCTGCAAGCCTTGCGCTTTGTATTGTCATGCTCTTCACTCTCAGCATGTCCGTTTTTGCTGAGAATATTGATGAGGCATGGGATATCGGCGAAAACTACGTTTATTACGGTACTTATATTTCCGTAGGTGAGGGCACTTATGAGATGAGTGAGCTTTATGACTACACTCTTTTCGCATTCATGCCCGATGAAACAGGCAAGTATACATTCTCTGTTGACGGCGGCGAGGTTGGTATCGTAAGCTACAATGCTATGTGGGTATCAGTTCAGCCCTCTGCGGAAACTGTAACAGCCGACCCCGTAAGCTGGGAGTGCACAGGCGTAGGTCAGGAGATCTGGATCGCAGTTAAGGCTGACGGTGCGGAGGCTAAGATCAACGTTGAGTCCAGCGCATCTGAAAGAGTTGTTGTGGAGTATATCACATACGAAAACAAAACTGCTCCCGAGGCATTCACATTCCCCGGCGATCCCGCGCTTCTTATGAACGTTAACGTAAGAAACACAACTGTCGATCAGGCTGTTCTCGGTGAAGACGGCTACTATCACCTCAACTCTGCTGACGGATATATCCTTTACGTAAACCTCAGCGACAGCCAGATGAGCCTCAGCGCAGCGGCAAGCTACGGTCAGCTCAAGGGCTCCGTTTATAATGATGACGGCGATCTCGTTGCTATCGATGATTATAACGAGGCGTTCAATCAGTACTTTGAGTGTGCAGACGCAGCTACAGGTCTTTATCCTCTTACTGAGGACATCATCACTATGCTCAAGGCAGTCGGCGCAAATCAGAACTGG
>JAZRRC010000177.1:0-2769 GCA_045650355.1 Candidatus Avispirillum sp.
ACCCGCTTAACCGAGCTTCGCGAGGGTCTTATCATCGGCTCTGCCTGCGAGGCAGGTGAGCTTTTCGATGCGATCCGAAACGGACGAAGCGAAGCGGAGATCGAGGAGATCGCATCATTCTACGACTACTTCGAGATCCAGCCCATAGCCAACAACGAGTTTATGATCGAAAGCGGCAAGGCAAAGGATATTGAAGAGCTCCGCGATTTCAACCGCAAGATCGTTGCCCTTGGCGAAAAGCTTGGAAAGCCTGTTTGCGCAACTACGGACGCCCATTACATGGACCCCGAGGACGAGATCTACCGCCGTATTCTTATGACGGGTATGAAATTCTCCGATGCAGACAAGCCCTCAAGGCTTTATATGCGCACCACCGACGAGATGCTTGAGGAATTCTCCTATCTCGGCGAGGAAAAGGCATACGAGGTTGTTGTCACAAACACAAACCTTATTGCAGATATGATCGAGCCTCTCCGCCCCATCCCCAAGGGAACATATGACCCGAAAATTGAGGGATGTGAGGACGAGCTGAGAGAAAAGTGCTACCAGAAGGCACGAGAGATGTTCGGTGAGGATCTTCCCGTGCAGGTTTCAGAGCGCCTTGAGCGAGAGCTTAAATCTATCATCGGTAACGGCTTTGCCGTAATGTACATAATCGCCCGACGCCTCGTTGAAAAAAGCGAGGAGTGGGGATACGAGGTAGGAAGCCGAGGTTCTGTTGGTTCTTCCTTTGCCGCAATGATGGGCGGAATCACAAAGGTTAACTCCCTTCCCCCTCACTACCGCTGCACCGACTGTCTTTACACGGAATGGCACGATAAGGGTACTCCCAAATCAGGCTTTGACCTTCCCCCGAAGGACTGCCCCAAGTGCGGTAAGAAAAATATGTACCGCGACGGACACGACATTCCCTTTGAGACCTTCCTTGGATTCTACGGCGACAAGGTACCCGATATCGACCTTAACTTCTCAGGCGACGTTCAGGGTAACATCCATAAATACACCGAGGAGCTTTTCGGTAAGGGACACGCCTTCCGAGCAGGCACCATCGGTACTCTTGCAGACAAAACAGCCTTCGGCTACGTTGCAAAATACCTTGAGGGTAAGGGAATTTCCGTTTGCCGTGCCGAGGTTGAGCGCCTTATTTCCGGATGCGTTGGTGTTAAGAGAACGACAGGTCAGCACCCCGGCGGTATCATCGTCGTTCCTCAGGAATACGACGTTTACGATTTCTGCCCCGTTCAGCACCCTGCAGACGACCCCAACTCATCAACAGTTACCACCCACTTCGAGTTTAAATATCTCCACGATACTATCCTGAAGCTTGACGAGCTTGGACACGATATTCCCACAAAGTATAAGCGACTTGAGGGATATACAAACACAAGCGTTCTTGAGTGTGACCTCTCAGACCCGAAGCTCTATAAGCTCTTCACATCCCCCGAGCCTCTCGGAGTTACTCAGGAGGATCTTCTCGGAGTTGAAACGGGAACTCTCGGTCTGCCCGAGATGAACACAAAGTTCGTTCGAGGAGTTCTTATTCAGGCACAGCCGAAAAACTTCTCAGACCTTTTGCAGATCTCAGGTCTTACCCACGGTACGGGAGTTTGGCTCGGCAATGCGGACGAGCTTATCCGCGACGGTATATGCACCATTTCCGACGTTATCGGATGTCGAGACGATATCATGCTCTACCTTATCCAGCAGCACGATATGGATAAGGCTCAGTCCTTTAAGATAATGGAGGACGTTCGTAAGGGTAAGGGTCTCAAGCCCGAATACGAGGAGGCTATGATCGCAGCAGGCGTGCCCGACTGGTATATTGAATCCTGTAAGCGAATCAAGTACATGTTCCCGAAGGCCCACGCGGCGGCATACGTTATCGACGCTCTCCGTCTCGGCTGGTACAAGATCTACTACCCCAAGGAGTTCTATTCCGCATACTTCACCGCAGCCCCCGGCGGCGTTGAAGCAGAGATCGTTGTCGGCGGCCGTGATTCCATCAAGGCAAAGATGGAGGAAATCGACAAGATGGGCAGAGATGCAACGGCAAAGGACAAGGAAATGCACTCCTCACTTCAGCTTTGTAACGAGGCTGTAGTGAGAGGAATCAGATTCCTTCCCGTTGACCTGAGAAAATCCGATGCGACAAAGTTCCTTCCCGAAAAGGACGGAATTCGTCTTCCCTTTGCATCTATTGCAGGTCTTGGCGAATCAGCGGCAATGAATATCATGCACGCCCGCGACAACGAGGATATCTTCTCCATCGAGGACCTGAAAACTGCAGGTAAGCTTTCAAAGGCCGTTATTGAGCTTCTTGAAAGAAACGGTGTTCTTCGCGGAATGTCCGAAACAAACCAGCTCTCCTTCGGTGACGTTGGCGGTCTTTCCTCTGCACCTAAGAAAACTGAGGATAAGCCAAAGAAACCCGAGCCTCCAAAGGAAGCCGCCCCCGAGGATGACACAACCCAGCTTTCATTTTTCTGATCAAATAATCACCATTGAATTCCGCCCTCGGGCGGAATTCTTTATTTTAATTGGTGGGAGACGGTCGCTTTTTTGAAAAAAAGCTCCGCAAAAAACTTCAAAAAAACAAAGAAACAAAAAGGCAAAAGCCAACGCTAAGGAAAAAACAGTAAAAATGAACAAGCTCATTTTTACTGTTTTTTCCTGCGTTGGTAGGCGATGATACATCGCCTAGGTGCTTCGCACCTTCCCTTTTGCCTTGTATAATTTAGCTATTCCAATGTTTAAAGTTTTTTGGGAGTG
>JAZRRC010000178.1:0-6862 GCA_045650355.1 Candidatus Avispirillum sp.
ACTTTACAGACACTGAGATTGGGGGAGAATGGGGAAAAAAAATAAAAAAAAATAAATAATAAATAATGAATAATGAACGGGGGGGGGAGGGGGAACCCCTCCCCTACGGAATTCGGGTTGTCGGAAAGAGAAAAACGATGAGCATTGCTATGCAATGCACGATGATGACCTACGGTCAACGATGATACCCTGCGGGTAACGATGATATGATCGCCCAAATAAGCTTGCCGAAGGCAATCATCGTTTGCGAAGCAATCATCGTGTGCTTTGCACTCATCGTTCGCCGCAGGCGATCATAACTGAAAAAAGCACCCCGAAGGGTGCTTTTTTCACTTTCCCATTTTCGACATCTGGCGCTGCGCCATTACAAGCTCGAAGTAGATTCCCTTCTTCTTCATAAGCTCATCATGGGTGCCTACCTCCGCTACCTCGCCTGCATCAAGCACTACAAGGCGTGTTGCGTTTCTGAGGGTTGAAAGTCTATGGGCAATCGCTATCGTTGTTCTGCCTGCGATAAGCTGCTGCAGAGCATCCTGGATGTCCTTCTCCGTTTCAGTATCCAAGGCGCTTGTTGCCTCATCAAGGATAATGAATTTAGGATCGTGGAGAAGCGCTCGGGCGATTGCTACTCGCTGTCTTTCACCGCCTGAAAGGGTATATCCCTTTTCTCCGATAATGGTATTATATCCGTCTGCAAGCTTTACTGCAAACTTATGCACTCCCGCAAGACGTGCCGCTGTGATGACCTCCTCGGGGGTGGCATCGGGCTTTGAATAGGCTATATTATTATAAAGCGTTCCCGAAAACAGCATCGTTTCCTGCAAAACTACGCCCATCTGTCTGCGAAGTGACTCCTGTGTTACGTCTCTGATATCTGTTCCGCCGATGGAGATCGAGCCTGAATCGGGATCGTACATTCTCATAATAAGGTTTATGAGGGTTGATTTACCTACTCCCGAGCGGCCTACGATTCCTATCATCTCACCCGGCTTTATGGTCAGGTTGACGTTATGAAGTACTGTATTTCCGCTTTCGTAGCCGAAGGACATATCCCTAATCTCGATCTCGCCCTCTACTGCCTTTGTCAGCGCGTCCTTCTTATCCGCAACGTCTGACTCCTCATCGATTACGTCAAAGACCTTTACAACGCTTGTCATGGTCATTGTCAGTCTTCTGGGCATCATGGCGATCCAGCGAAGGGGGCCGTAGATAAGGCTTACGTATGAGGAGAACTGCTGCATTTCACCAAAGGTCATCTCGCCGCCGAGGATCGCATTTCCAACGTAGGCAAGAAGGAAGAATTCACCGACGCCCATAAGAAAGCTGGTTATGGGGAAGATGACGGCAAAATACGTTTCATTGGAGGCTCTTACGTCTCTTTCCTCACCGATGCACTGATCGTATCTTCTGCGCTCCGCCTTCTCTGTGCCGAATGCCTTTACAACTCGGACTCCGGAGAAAATATCGTGGAGGATAGTGTTTGCCTTTGCTCCCAGATGCCACTGCTTTCCGTAGCGGGCACGCAGAAATCTCCACATAAGTCTGTGGGAAAGAACTACAAGGGGGGCGGGCATGATTATGAGAAGGGCAAGCTTCCAGTTATAGGAGAAAAGAAGGATTCCCACTCCGAGAAGCATCAATGCCTGCTCGATAAGGGCACCGATATCGTCGGTGATAAAGCGCTGGATAGTTCCCGTATCCTCCGTTACTCTGTTCATAAGCTCACCTGCGGTGCGCTTTGAAACACGGGCAAGGGAGAGGCGCTGTATCTTATCAAAGATTATTTCTCTCAGGCGCACTATGACCTTACTGGAGGCGATAGTCTGGGTATACGTTCTGAGGGTGCCGAGAAGCCTTGATACTACGTTTACAAGGAGGATCATTGCTACGGCAAGAACGTATTTCCCTACCTCGGGGACGCTGTTTGAATTGATATAATCATCAACAAGGACACGGTTGAAGTAAGGAAGCAGGAGGTTGATTCCCGCTATCACAAAATATATGACAACGGAAATATAGATATATTTGCGATAGGGCTTTGCCATCTGCCAGAGGCGCAGGAGATATTTTCCCTTATCTGCGCAGCGGGGGCAGGTTTTTGAGCCAGGGGGAAAGGGACGGTGGCACTTGGGGCAGAGCATGCCCATCATCTCCTCGTCGCACCCTTCGTATACGCCCGTATCGATAGCGCGGTTAAGTCGCTTCGTTGCCTCGGCTATTGCCTCGGAATGCTCCATTGTTGCACGGAGGATGAGAACATCTCCCTCCTCGCTCTGAGCCTCCAGCATCATACAGCCGACGCCTCTCGGGCATTTATATCTTTTGATCTTTTCTGTTTTGATTATCCTTATATTTTCCCCTTCACTGACCTCTATCCTATCGGGATAAAAGGCAGCGCAGCCCTCGATCTTTTCCTTGGAGGAATCTGTGGAAAGATCGAATTTTACGGTCATATAAGGCTTATTTTGTTCATTTTTCGCCATTTATGCCTCCATTACAGGTACAGCTCAAGCTTTCTGTAGCTCTTTTTGTCAAGTGCCGAAAGTGCCTTGATCTCGTATCTATTTCCGCAAATGTCGAAAACGAATGCTCTGTCTCCTCCGATGCGGACGATGCTCTTGGACGTATCCTGCACGGTGAAGCTCTGCTCCCCTGTATCTGTCATTACCTTCCAGAAGGAAAAGCCTCTTGTCTCCTTCAGAGTCATGATTTTCTTGATTTCAGGGGTATAATACTTTCTCTCAAGCTCCGCAATGATAATTTCGGCAATTGCCTTATCAAATGCGGAAATATCCTTGATAAGACCAAGCTCCTCCTGGTCCTTATTCTGCACGGAGATGTATTCGTTGGGTCTGTCAAAGGGGAAGGAGCGATGGAGCCATACTCTTGTATGGCGCACTACCTCTCCATCCTCGTTTTTTATCTCTGCACCGATGAAATCTCCCTCCTTGAAGAAGGTTGCATTCTCGGAGCTGAGATATACTATTCCCGCCGCATCGGCAAGGGTATATTTATTTTCGTTCATATTCTGTCTAACCTTTCTTATTCACCGACACCTGCGTTCTTCAGCGCCTGATACTGGAGGGTATAAAGCTTAAAGTAAATACCCTTCTTATGTATAAGCTCAAGGTGTGTTCCCTCCTCTGCCACCTTTCCGTTTTCGATCACGAAGAGCTTCTCGCAATCACGGAGGGTGGACAGACGGTGAGCTATCATAATAGTGGTTCTGTTTTGTGTCAGCTTTTCAAGAGCCTCCTGAATGCTGCGCTCCGTCTTTGTATCCATTGCGCTGGTTGCCTCATCGAGGATGAGGATCTTGGGGTCGCGAAGGATAGCACGGGCAATGGAAACTCGCTGTCTTTCACCGCCGGAAAGCTCCTTATAGCCCCATCCGAGGCGTGTGGAATATCCGTCGGGAAGCTTTATGATAAAGTCGTGGGCACCGGAGATCTTTGATGCTGTGACGATCTCCTCCATTGTAGCATCAGGCTTTGCATATCTGATATTATCAAGGATCGTTCCCTGGAAAAGATAGGTCTCCTGGGAAACGATGGCGATATTATTGCGGAGAGTTTCAAAGGTAAGGTCTCTGACGTCCTCTCCGTCAATGGAGATGCTGCCCATATCCGCATCGTAAAGTCGGATGAGAAGGTTTGCAATAGTTGATTTTCCCGCACCTGTATGACCGACAATACCGATCTTTGAGCCTGCGGGGATATCCATAGTTACGTCCTCGATAACCTTACGGGTCTTATCATAGCCGAAGGTTACTCCCTCAAAGCGGACTGCTCCCTTGAATTCGGGGAGTGTTTTTGCATCGTCCTTTTCAAACACCTCAGGCTCCGCATCCATTACCTCCATAAGGCGGTAGGTTGCGTTGAAGCAGTTTGTGATGCTCTGGGTGATATTAACAAAGAACATCAGAGGAGATACAAGCATTGCAGAGTATGCCGTGAAGGTCATGAGAGTACCGTAGGTCATATCACCCTTGATAACGAGCCATCCGCCAACGCCGAGAACAAGGACTGAGCCTATGGTGAAGAGGAAGGTTACGGCAGGATATGCAGTTCCCGAGAAGATAGCCATAGTCTTATCCGTATCGGCAAGGTGTCTGCTCTTTTTATTGAATCTCTCAATTTCGTCATCCTCTCTTGAGAATGCCTTTACCACGCGGACGCCGTTAAGAACGTCGGAAAGCTGACCGTTCATGGAGCGGGACGCAGAATAGCGCTTCGCATGGAACTTTTTCATCTTGAGAGAAAGAAGCTTCACAAGCCAGAAGCAAAGGGGGCAGAAAAGAAGGGCAACAAGGGAAAGTCGCCAATCGATAAAGAACATAAGCACTGCAACTGCCACCGTCTGGAATACGTTTACGATAAGATAAGGCAGACCCTCAACGAAGAACCAATAAATAGTGTTTGCATCACCGTTTACCTGGTTCATAAGGGCGCCTGTTCTGCGGTTTGTGAAATAGCCGAGGGAAAGACGCTCGACAGAGTCGAAGATAGTCTTTTTCATATCGTAAACAAGCTTCGGAACTATACGGGCGGTTATGATATTATTGACCATATCCACAAGGAGAGAAAGGACCTTGAGGGATACGATTATCATAATAACGAGGAGCACCTCGCCGTAGAACTTGCCCCCCACCGTCAGCACCTGGTCATAGAAAAAGCCTGAGCTGACGTAGGGTGAAATAACGCCGATGGCGCTGACTGCTATCATTGCAAGGAGGATAATGAGAACGCTGAAGCTGTACTTTTTAACAAAGCTGAAAAGACGCTTTACAACGCTTGCACGGTCCATGCAATGGGGGCAGATCTTATTATGAGAATCGGGATATCTTCTGCCGCACTTGGGGCAATAGTCATCCTCCTTCTTGCGGCGCTTTCCGTGAGGGGGTCCGCCATGTCCGTGAGGGGGCTTTTTCGGGCCGCCCTTTTTATCGGGAGCCTCAGAGCCCTCCGCCTCATCGCCGGGCTTTGGATTAAGAAGGCGGCAAAGCTCCTGGAAATCCTCCTCGTAGGCGCAGGTGAGGTATGTGATAAGAGAATAATTTTTCGTATTCTTATTATAGGCTGTCATGATGCAGCCTGAGATCTGCTTTTCTGTTTTATAATCAGAAAGGCCTTCTCTGGAAATTCTGTCTACTGAAATTTTAGAATACTTAACCGTAAGCTTCTGTCGGTCGTTCCATTTTGCCCCGTTCTTGTGGGTGACAAGCTGAATGCCGCCAACCATGATGATCTCCTCATCTGTCACAAGCACCCAGTTATCGCAAAAAACGCCCTCGGGATTCTTATCTGCATGGGCGGCAAAAAGGATATCCTTTTCAAGTATTCCGAATTTTTCAGCCTCCTGAAAGACCTCTTTCGGTATTCTGTCAAATTCTGTCACTGTTTGTGTTTTTCCTTTACACCTATATAAAAATGCAAAAGGTGATGCTGCAAAGAGAACACCCTATGCAGCAACACCTAATAAAAATTATCTGTACTTAAGCTCCTCGGGCTTGTCGCAAGCATCGAGAGGAATATCGATAGCATTGGGGAATTCAAAGCCGTTTGCCTTGAATGTCTCGTAATCGAACTCGTTAAGCTCATCGTATGCAAGCTTGTGGAACTCGTAGAAGTTGGGCCACCACTCGTATCCGTCACCGAGGTTGTGGTAGAGGTATGCCTCTGCGATCTCGATACCGAGGTTCTTTCCGATCCAGTGACCGCCCATAGCAAGAACGTTTACGTTGTTACCTGTGATTGCGCGGAGAGCTGCGTGGGGAGACTCAACAACTGCTGCATGAACGCGAGGGCACTTGCTTGCTGCAATGTGGATACCCATGCCTGTGCCGCAGAAGATGATAGCGCGCTCGAACTCGCCCTCAGCGATCTTTGCGCCAACCTTAAGGCCGATGCGGTGGAACATTTCGGGATTGGGATCATCAAGGCTCTTAACACCGATATCAGTGATTGTCCAGCCGTGCTTTTCGAGGTGAGCGCAGATATAATCCTTAAGCTCAACGCCTGCGAAGTCTGCAGCTACGAGAAGCTGCTTATCTTTGATCATTTTCATAAAGGTTACCCTCCAAACTGAAATATTTACTTCTATTATTTTATCATTATCGGCTTTTTTTGTCAATCAATTATTCGTTGATTTAAAATATTTTATTAAAACCACTTGAATTTATTATAAACTTAGCTATAATGTATTTATCCAAAATGAAATGAGGCGATCCCTTGAAAAGCAAACACACAAAAAAACTCGTTCTTTCCGCCATGTTTTGCGCTCTCATTTGCGTAGCAACAGCAGTTTTCCCCATCCCCCTCGGTAACGGCGGCTATGCAAATCTCGGCGACACCCTTATTGCAGTCTGTGCTTTCTTCCTCGGTCCCGTCTGGGGATTTTTAGCAGCGGGCGTTGGCAGCGCTCTTGCCGATCTTATCCTCGGATACGGCATCTATGCCCCCGCAACCTTTGTTATTAAGGGCACCATGGCACTTGTATATATTCTCATCTTCCGCCGCTTTGTAAAGACAAAGGCAGCAATCCCCATGGCACTTGTGGCATCTGTCGTTGCAGAAGCGATCATGGTTCTGGGATATCTCGTATTCGAAAGCTTTCTCTATTCCTTCGCAGGAGCCGTACCCAACATCCCCGGAAACCTCATCCAAGCAGCCGTCGGCGTAGCCTGCTCCACAGTCCTGGTTTCCCTCTTCTCTCATAACAAATATCTTTTGAAGAACTCATCTGTTAGCCTTGGACTGATTTTATAATAAAAAAAGGAGAAGCAATAGCTTCTCCTTTTTTGTTTTACTCTGCTACATTTTCGAGTTCCTCTGCATCGGACTTCTGGATCTCAGGATCGTAG
>JAZRRC010000179.1:0-6382 GCA_045650355.1 Candidatus Avispirillum sp.
GGGCAGACGTCCTTATCGTTGATACTGCGGGCAGACTCCATAATAAGAAAAACCTTATGGCAGAGCTTGCAAAGATCGACAGAGTGCTCACCCGTGAGCTTCCCGAATCCTCCAGAGAGACACTTCTTGTTCTTGATTCCACAACAGGTCAGAACGCAGTAATGCAGGCAAAGGAATTCAAGGAAAGCGCAGCTATCACAGGCCTTATCTTAACAAAGCTTGACGGTACTGCAAAGGGCGGTGCTGTGTTCTCAATCAAGAGAATCCTTGATATTCCCGTAAAATATATAGGAGTAGGCGAGCAGATAAACGATATGCAGCCCTTCGATGCAGATATGTTCGTTTCTGCCCTCTTTGACTGATATGGAATTTGTACTTGCATCAAGAAACAAAAAGAAGATCGCAGAGATGAACACCCTCCTTGCAAAGTTCTGCGGCGATAAGGTGAAGGTTCTTTCTCTTGATGATATCGGCTTCTTCGGTGATATCGAGGAGGACGGACAGAGCTTTGAGGAAAACTCTGTGATCAAGGCGTGCGCTCCCGCTAAAATGGGTTATATCGGCATCGCAGATGACTCCGGTCTTTGCGTGGACGCCCTCGGCGGTGCTCCCGGCGTTTTCTCTGCAAGATACTCGGGAGAGGACGCAAACGACGAAAAAAACAACGAAAAGCTCCTCAGAGAGCTTGAAAATACAGATAACCGCAAGGCACAGTTCGTAACTGTGATTTCCGTGGTTATTCCTAAATCTCTCGGACTTAAGGTATTCCATCCCTTGACAAACCCCGAAATGGAGGAACATATCCTTAAGAGATTCGGAATCGATGCTAACGTATGCTGCTTTGTCGGCGAGTGCGAAGGTGAGATCCTTCGCGAAGCACGCGGCGAGGGTGGCTTTGGCTACGATCCTCTCTTCTTCGTTCCCGAAAAGGAAAAGACCTTCTCAGAGCTCACAGCTGAGGAGAAGAACGAGATCAGCCACAGAGGCCGAGCAATGAGATGCTTTGGCGACAATATTAACATCTTTATAGAGGATAACGATTTATGATTACAAGTAAACAGAGAGCGAGCCTTCGTAAGCTCGGTCACGATCTTGATACAATCTATCAGATCGGTAAGGGCGGATTCGGCGAGGAGCTGCTCAAGGGAATTTCTGATGCTCTCGAGGCAAGAGAGCTCATCAAGTGCCGCACACTTGATAACTGCGAGTATTCCTCCAAGGAGGCCGCAAACCTTATTGCAGAGGCAGTAGGAGCTGACGTTGTCAGCGTAGTTGGAAGCCGCTTTGTTCTTTATAAGCAGAGCTCCAAGGAAAAGAACAGAAAGATCGTTCTTTAATATGAAAATAGGACTTTACGGAGGAACCTTTTCTCCTCCTCATTCAGCTCACGTGAGAGCCGCAAAGCTTTTTATAGAGGAAGCGGCTCTCGATAAGCTGTACGTAATGCCTGCGGGCATCCCCCCTCATAAGGTGGCGGATAAATGGGGAAGCAGCGAGTACCGTTTCGGTATGACTTGCCGTGCATTCTCCGACTTTGCAGAGGTATCCGATTATGAGATACAAAAAGAGGGAAGAAGCTATACTGTGGAAACACTGCGTTATCTTAAGGAGTGCCATCCCTGCGACGAGCTTTATATGCTTGTGGGAGAGGATATGTTTTTCTCCTTTGATTCATGGAAGTCTCCCGATGAGATAATGAAGCTTTGTACTGTCGTTGCCCTCAGAAGAAAGGACGGCAGCCTTTTGGCCCTTGAAAAGGCAGCTGAGGATTATAAAATCCGCTACGGGGCAAAAATAATCCTTATAGATGATGAGCCCTTCGAGGTTTCATCCACCCAGATACGAAATATGATAGCAGAAGGGAAGGATACGAAAGGCCTTCTTCCCGAAAGCGTTTTGGAATATATAAAAGAGCATAATCTTTATAAAAATGAAAACTGAGAAAATAACTGTAACAGAGGAAATGCTCACCTCCCTCAGAGAGGCGGTAGGAGCATATCAGACAGGCAAGAGATATAATCATACTCTTGCGGTTGAAAGAGAGGCTGCATCTCTCGGAGCGCTTTTTTTGCCCGGTGACGTAAACAGACTCCGTGCAGCGGCCCTTCTTCACGATATAACAAAAATATATGATACAGAAAAACAGTTGAAAACCTGCGCTGAGTTTGGTATAATGATAGGAACGGGAGAAATCAGAGCGCCAAAGCTCCTCCATGCAAAAACGGGAGCGGCGGTAGCAGAGAGAGATTTTCCCGATTTCGCGGATTCCGATATAATCGGTGCCGTAAGATGGCATACTACAGGAAGAGCGGGTATGAGCGTTTTTGAAATGCTTATCTACCTCGCGGATTATATCGAGGATACAAGAACCTTTGAGGATTGCGTTGTTCTGAGAAATCAGTTTTATAAGGGTATCGAGGCTGCAGAAAGCCTTGAAGAGCGCCTTGACGTTCTCAGAAAAACAATGATAACCTCCTTTGATATGACTGTTAAATGTCTTATCGGTGAGGGCGCACTTGTAGACCGTGATACAATAGAAGCAAGAAACTGGTTTATACTGAATAAAATTCAGCTTAGCTGAAAAACTTGTAGCTTCCCTGAAAGCTCAGGGAATGGGCATGAATGCGAAGAAAGGAATGGTCACAATAATGAGTGGTTTCGCAAAATTTGCAAAAAAGATTTTGCCCCGCGCAGGAGCCTTTTTACTGGCAGCTCTCGTAGGATTCGGAATTTATTTTGTGAATGAGTTTGTTATCTATACGCCTGATGTAAACGCTAATGAACCGAACTTTGAGATTCATCAGAACCCCAATGCACCTGTTGGCGAAGGCGAGGAAAATGAAACTACAATCGAAGCCTCTGATAAGATATTTAATTTTCTTATCATGGGACATGACAGAGCAGCAAGCCTGACAGACGTTATAATGCTTGTGAACTATAATACAGAGGTTCAGCGAATCACTGTAATGCAGTTCCCCAGAGATACATACATAGAGGTTGATGATTATAATTACCATAAGGTAAACGGCCTTTATAACTACTGCGTAAAGCAGGCGAAGAGCGATGGCAGTAAGAATCCCGAGAGAGACGGCTGCAAGCTTATGGAGGAGTATCTCGAAAAGAACCTTGCTATGACTATCCACTATTCTGCTGTAATGGATCTTGACGGATTCGGAAATATCGTTGATGCCGTTGGCGGCGTTGATATGTACGTTCCCATGGATATGAGATATTCCGACCCCGAGCAGGGACTCTATATCAACCTCAGAGAGGGCTATCAGCATCTTAACGGAGAAACAGCAGAGCAGTTTGTTCGCTACAGATCCGGATATGCTACAGGCGATATCGGACGAGGAGATGCTCAGAAGATATTTATGTCAGCCTTCCTTGATAAGATACTTTCCAGCATCACAGACGTTAATACAGTAACATCACTTGCGCAGAATCTTGTAACCTACGTTGAATCCGATATAACCCCTGCGGATATCGTGTTCTTCGGTAAGCAGTTTATCGGTATCGGTAACAAGGCGGGTGCAGTTCAGCTTTCAAACGTAAAGATGATGACAATGCCCGGTAAGGCAACAATGTACCACGGACTTTCATATTACGTTATGAATAAGGATTATATGTCCTATATCATTAACGAATATTATAATATTTACAACACAAGCGTTCTCTGGTCATTCGACGTTAACGAGGTGTTTGTAACAGGCGATAATTCACAGCTCAGAGATTTGTATTTTGAGAGTAAGGACGATGTAAGCCTTATAATCTATAATGCCGGAAGCCTTGAGGAAAACGGATTGCAGAAATAATTTTCTGCTTGAGTGCCTTAAAGAAAGGAATTTCAAATGAAAAGAATAATTGCTTTGATACTTGTAGCTTTCTGCCTTCTGTCCCTTGTAGGCTGCGGAAAGCTTTCCAACCTGGGAAGCGGCGGTGCCGATACAAATGCAGACGGAAGCGAAAAAGCACTCAAAAGCGAAACAAAGTTCAACTTTCTTGTTATGGGACATGACAGACAGGCAAGCCTGACAGACGTTATGATGCTTGTCAGCTACGATACAGCGGCAGGAGACATGACGATCATGCAGCTTCCCCGCGATACCTATATCGAGATCGAGGATTACTCCTATACAAAGCTTAACGGACTTTATAATCACTGTGTTTCCGAGGCAAAAAAAGAGGGAAGCGATAATAAAGCTCTTGACGGCTGCAGAAAGGCTGCGGATTATCTGTCTGCAGCGCTGGGTATTCCCATCCATTACTGTGCTGTTATGGATCTTGACGGCTTTGGCGCAATCGTTGATGCCATCGGCGGCGTTGAGATCTACGTTCCCTATACAATGGAATATGAGGACGAAAACCAGAACCTTTACATCAACCTCCAGAAGGGCTATAATACCCTTGACGGAAACGAGGCAGAGCAGTTTGTCCGCTTCAGAAGCGGTCTTGTAAATGCAGACCTCGGAAGAGTTGATGCACAGAAAATGTTCATGACAGCATTCATCGAGGCTGTAAAGGAAAATATCAGCATATCAACCGTTGGTGATATTGCAGCAGCAATCACCAAAAACGTTGAAACAGACCTTCGCCTTCGTGAAATTATAGAGTTTGGTACTGAGTTTATCGGTATCGAGCTTTCGGGTGTCACAATGATGACAGCCCCCGGTGAGGTGGCATCCTCCTATTACGTCCTTAATAAGGAAAGCCTCAAAAACGTTCTGAACGAGCATTACAACATCTACGTTGAGGAGCTTACAGACGATGAGGTAGATAAAAATATCCTGTTCTGTGACAGCGAAAATTCAAAGATCACAGCAGCTTATGAAAAGCCTGCCGATGAGCTTGATTTTGAAAAGCACAACGCACAGGATGTTTCCGATGAAGATATATATGTACCCTTAAAGTAAAAAGAAAGGTAGTTAATAATATGGAAAACATTATGAATAATGATGCTCCCGTAGCACAGATCGAGCTTTGCGAGAACGCATCTCCCAGAGATATTGCTGAGTTTATGGTAAAGATCCTTGATGCAAAAAAGGCAAAGGACCTTAAGCTTCTTCACGTTGAGGAGCAGACAGTTATCGCAGATTACTTCGTAATCGCAACAGGTAACTCCACAACTCAGGTAAGCTCTCTTTCCGAGGAGGTTGAGTACCGTCTTTCTCAGTACGGCATCACTCCCCGTGCAATCGAGGGCTCCAGAGGCGACTCCTGGATTCTCTCCGACTACAACAGCGTAATCCTTCACGTATTCAATCAGGAATCCCGCGACTTCTATAAGCTTGAAAAGCTTTATAATGAGGGCAGCGAGGTTTCCATTGCAGATCTCATTACAGAAAACTAAAAATTCTCCCTTGAACAGGGAATACATAAATACGAAATAAACCCTTTTGGAGCAAAATATGAAATACGAATTCAGAGAAATTGAAGCCAAGTGGCAGAAAAGATGGGAAGATGAAAAGGCTTTCGAGGCGCAGGACTTTTCCGAAAAGCCTAAGTTCTTCTCAATGGTAGAGTTCCCCTATCCCAGCGGCGCAGGTATGCACGTTGGTCATATCAAGGCTTATTCCGGCCTTGAGGTAGTTTCCCGTAAGCGCAGAATGGAAGGCTATAACGTTCTTTTCCCCATCGGATTTGACGCCTTCGGTCTCCCTACAGAGAACTACGCAATCAAAACAAATACACATCCCCGTCTTGTAACAGATAAGAACATCGCAAACTTTACAAACCAGCTCAAGAGAGTAGGCTTCTCCTTTGACTGGTCAAGAGTTGTTGATACCACAGAAGAGGACTACTATAAGTGGACTCAGTGGATCTTCAGAAAGATGCTTGATAACGGACTTGTTTTCCGTGATAAGGCTCTTGTAAACTACTGCCCCTCCTGTAAGGTAGTTCTTTCCAACGAGGACTCCCAGGGCGGTAAGTGCGATATCTGTCACTCCGATATCGTTCAGAAGTCCAAGGACGTTTGGTACCTCAGAATCACAGAGTATGCTGATAAGCTTCTCCAGGGTCTTGATACAGTAGATTACCTTCCCAATATCAAGATGCAGCAGGAGCACTGGATCGGTAAGTCCACAGGTGCATTCGTTAAGTTCGCACTCAAGGATACAGACGAGGTTCTTACAGTATATACAACCCGTCCCGATACACTTTTCGGCGTAACTTTCATGGTAATGGCTCCCGAGCATCCCATTATCGATAAGTATGCAGATCAGATCTCCAATATGGACGAGATCGTAGCATACCGTCAGGAGTGCGCAAAGAAGACAGAGTTTGAGAGAACTCAGCTTGTTAAGGATAAGACAGGCGTTGCTATCAGCGGCTTTAAGGCTGTAAACCCCGTAAACGGCAAGGAGATCCCCGTTTATATCTC
>JAZRRC010000180.1:0-5839 GCA_045650355.1 Candidatus Avispirillum sp.
CATGGCTACGATCCGACTTGGTGCTGACGAGATCTACGGCGGATACGAGTGGTACGATGAGACCTCCTCTATGAGAAAGTATAAAAAGCTTCCCGGCTTTGCACGCCGTGCAGCCTCCGATATTGCTCAGAAGCTCCCCTACTTCAAGGGTCACGATTTTATCATCAAGGGCTCAGGTCGCCCCGAGGACTGGTTCATCGGTCAGGCGCTTGTATTTGATGAGGCGGAGGCTTACGATATTCTTAAGCCTAAGTACCGTGTGGGTCCCACAGCCCGTGAGGTTGCGGCTCCTATCTATGACCGAGTTAAGGGCCTTTCCGAGCTTGAGAAGAAGCAGTATCTCGACCTTAACCTCTGGCTCCCCGGCGATATTCTCCTTAAGGCTGACAAGATGAGCATGGCTCATTCTCTTGAGCTTCGTGTTCCTTACCTTGACCGCTACGTTATGGAGGAGGCGGCAACATACCCCGCTTCCTACAAGATCGCTCACGATACAAAGGCAGTTCTCCGTACTGCCGCAAACAAGACCCTTCCCGATGCATGGGCAAACAGAAAGAAGAAGGGCTTCCCCGTTCCCATCGTTCAGTGGCTCCAGGATCCTGCCTTTGCCGCTAAGGTCAGAGAGGCATTTGAATCTGATATCGCTGCTGAATACTTCGATCAGGAAAAGCTTATCGGTCTCCTTTCCGACGTTCCCCACCATCGCCGCAAGATCTGGACTGCTTATACCTTCCTTGTATGGCACAAGCAGTTTATAGGTTAATTTCTACAGTTGCATAAAACGAGGTGTGACAATGGAAAAACAGATTATCCCCGTATTCTTAGGCGCTGACCTTAACTGCTACAACTTTGCCCGTGCTTTTCACGAGGCTTACGGCGTAAAATCCTACGCTTTCGGCAGATATGAGATCTCCGCTACCAAATATTCTAAGATCATCAACTTCACGGTTGTTCCCGATATTGATAACGAGGACACTATGCTCAAGGTTCTTTCGGCATTTGCCAAAGAGCATAAGGGCGCTAAAATGTACCTCTTTGGCTGTACTGACGACTATGCGGCAATGATCATCCGCAGAAAGGCTGATCTTCCCGAGTTTATCGCCCCCTCCCCCTCAGCCGACCTCTATACCTCTATTCAGAAGAAGGCTGAGTTCTACGAGGTTTGCGAAAAGTACGGCATCCCCTATCCCGATACCCACGTTCTCTCCTCCGTTCCCGAGGAAGCTGATATGACTGCAGAGAAGCTTGGCTTTGAATACCCTATCGTTATCAAGCCCTCCTCCAGCGTTGACTACTGGAAGTTCCCCTTTGACGGAATGAAGAAGGTGTACTTCGCAAAGGACCCTGCGGATACTGTCCGTATCTGCAAGGAGATCTATGCATCAGGCTACCCCGAGCGCCTCATTCTCCAGAAGGTTGTTCCCGGCGGCGACTCTCATATGAGAGTTCTCACAGCCTTCTCCGATAAGAACGGTAAGGTAAGAGCTATGTGCCTTGGCCACACAATGATCGAGGAGCATACCCCCAAGGGTCTCGGCAACCATGCGGCTATCGTAACTGAGCCTGTCAAGAATTATGCATTTGCCGAAAATATTAAAAATATGCTTGAAGCGATGCATTACACAGGCTTTTCCAACTTCGATATCAAGTATACAGGCGAGGGCAACGATTTCAGAGTATTTGAGATCAACCTCAGACAGGGCAGAAGTAACTTCTACGTTACAAGCTGCGGCATGAACATCGCCCGCCTTGCCGTTGAAAAATGGGACGACGAGGGTGACGATTGCATCCTCAACGAGAACACTCACTTCTGGCGCTTCGTTCCCTCCTCCGTTGCATTTGAATACACAGAGGACCGTGAGCTTGTTGAAAGAGCGAAGAAGCTGAAAAAGGAAGGCAAGAGCACCTCAAGCCTCCTTTATAAGCACGACTTAAAGCTCAATCCCATGAGAACCATCTGCGTTCTCGAAATGCTCCGCAGACAGAAAAAGAAATTCAAGATCTACTATCCTAAGAGTAATAAATCGTAATACTAAACTTTCGCGCGTCATCCTGAGCGTAGCAAACAACCCGGTGAGTTGTTTGCGAAGTCGAACTTTTGCCATAGCAAAAGTGTTCGCTTTTGCGAACAGGATCTCGCGAAAAATAATACTTTGATCACAGAATTACCGTCCAAGATCTCGCCCTTACAGGCGCCCTCCCTATGGTCGGGTTCGACTGCGCAAATACCATACTATGGCATTTGCTCCGCTCAAGATGACGCGGACGGGAATAGCTGTGTTTTTTCAAAAAACTTTAAATAGAGATTTCCGACCAAAAGGTCGGAAATCTTCCATAATTATTCATTATTCATTATTCATTCTTCATTTTTCATTTTTCAATCCCCGAAAGGAGTGTCCGATATGAACATAACCACCCCCAAGCGCCCCCTTCTCGGTATTCTCGGCGGACTCGGTCCTATGGCTAGCGCATATTTCTATGAGCTCATCACTGCCCATACAAAGGCCGGTCGCGATCAGGATCATATCGACATCATCCTCTCATCCCGTGCTTCCACTCCCGACAGAACTGCTTTTATTACAGGAAGAAGCCTTGAAAGTCCCCTCCCCTACATGGTTGAGGACGCAAAGCGCCTTGAGGTCTACGGAGCTGACGTTATCGTTATCCCCTGCAACACCGCTCACTACTTCGTTGAACAGGTGAGGGAGAACGTTAAGGTTCCCGTTCCCAGCATCATCGAGGAAACAAGCCTTCATCTGAAGAATGCAGGATACAAAAAAGCAGGCATTATGGCAACTGCAGGTACTGTTTCCTCAGGCTCCTATCAGGAGCAGCTGAAAAAGCTGGGGCTTTCCTATGCCGTTCCCGACGAGGTTCATCAGCAGTATCTCCACGAGCTTATCTACGATGACGTTAAATGCGGAAGAGATCCCGATCTCAAAAAGTTCTACAAGATCGTAGAGCATCTCAAGGCTAAGGGCTGCGACAAGCTGATCCTCGGCTGCACAGAGCTTTCTCTCATCAACCGAGCTGTTGGCGGCGATCCCTTGTTCTGCGATTCCCTTGAGGTGCTGGCTTATACGGCAATCAAGGCCTGTGGCAGCAAAACCATCGGATTTTCAGAAGATTTCAAATAAGTTGGACTATTATGAAGCTTTCAGAAATTATAAAGAACATCCCCTATGAGGGCACAGGGGACTGTGATATATCAAAAATCGAATACAATTCTCTGAAATCCTGTGAGGGAGATCTTTTCGTCTGCCTTACAGGTGCAAAAAGAGACGGACACGATTTTGCCCGGGGTGCATACGACAAGGGCACCCGTGCATTCCTCTGTGAAAGAAGACTTGATCTTCCTGCAGATGCTATCCAGATAATCACCCCCGATACAAGAGCCGCTCTTGCAGTTATCTCTGCCGACTTTTACGGTCGCCCTGCAGATAAGCTCCATATTATCGGAATTACAGGCACAAAGGGAAAGACAACAACTGCCCTTCTCGTTGCCGCCATCCTTAACGGAGCAGGCAAAAGCTGTGCATACGTAGGCTCAAACGGAGTTATTATCAACTCCCGTCATATCGAAACCGTGAACACAACTCCCGAAAGCCTTCAGCTCCATCACTATTTTTCCATGATGGTGGCAGAGGGCGTTGAGTATGCGGTGATCGAGGTTTCCTCTCAGGCGCTTATGCACAACAGAGTTGACGGGGTTCCCTTTGAGGTTACAGCATTCACAAACCTTTCCCCCGACCACATCGGTGAGGGCGAGCATGCTGACTTTGAGGAATACAAGAATGCAAAGAAGCGTCTTTTCGACCGCTTCGATGCAAAATGCGTTGTTTACAATGCAGACGATGAGGCTTCCGAGTACGTTATCAGAGGCCACGGCGGCAAGAAGATTTCCTTCTCTCTCACAAATGATGCGGATATGAAGGCAACTCTTCCGAAGCTCTACCGCAGCGAAACCTCTCTCGGAATCGCATTTGATTTCGTGAGGGGCGGAGAATCCATTCCCGTTCGCCTTATGTCTCCCGGTGCTTTCAGCGTTTATAACGGACTTTGCGCTATGGGAATCTGCAGCCATTTCGGTGTATCACCTGAGTTTTCTGCAGAAATTCTCGCCCGCACTCCCGTTCAGGGCAGATTCGAGATAGTTGAGGGCATTCCCGGAATTACCTTTATTATCGACTATTCCCACAACGGCTTCAGCTTGACAAACGCTCTCTGCACACTGAGAGAATACGAGCCTGAGCGAATCATCTGCCTTTTCGGTTCAGTTGGCGGAAGAACCCAGTGCAGAAGAAAAGAGCTTGCAGAGGCGGCATCAAAATATGCAGACTACTGCATTATCACATCAGACAACCCCGATTATGAGAAGCCCGAAAGCGTTATCGAAGAAATTGCATCTCATATGGACAGAGTTGAATACGAATGCATCACCGACCGTGAGGAAGCTATCAAGAAAGCAGTTTCCATGGCAAAAGAGGGAGATATAGTTCTCTTCGCAGGCAAGGGACACGAAACCTATCAGCTTGTTTGCGGACAGAAGGTTCCCTTCTCCGAAAGAGAAATCATCGAGGATGCCTGCGCATCCCTTGCAGTAAAATAAGGTGACTTTTATGGATTTTGAAATTATTGATTTTCATACCCATCCCTTTCTTTCTCCTCTGACCAACATCTGCAACCACCCCGACGTTTTTCAGATGGATGCGGACTATACTCTAAGCCTTATGAAGGAGCTTGGAGTTTCACGAATCTGCGGAAGCGTTGCATTTGTGGGAGAGTACGGCAGCTCCTGGTGGGATAAGATAAAGCACAACAATGACGAGGCCTTGAAGCTCAAGGAGATATACGGCGATTTTTATATCCCCGGATTTCACGTTCACCCCGATTACATACGTGAGTCTATGGAAGAAATCGAGCGAATGCACGCCATGGGTATCGATCTCATCGGCGAGCTCGTTCCCTATCTCGACGGCTGGGGCAGCTTTACAAATAAGAATTTTTATGAAATTCTCAAGCTTTGCGAGGAATATGAGATGACACTCAGCCTCCACAGCGGCGACGTTCCCGAGCAGGGCATGATCGCAGAGGCATTCCCCCGACTGAAGGTGGTTTCCGCTCATCCCGGAGAATATCACGATTTCATGCGCCACGTTGAATGGATGAACAAGTGCGATAACTTCTATCTTGACATTTCCGGATACGGCATATTCCGCCACGGTATGCTCAGATCGGGCATTGATAAGTGCGGTATCGAAAAATTTATTTTCGGATCAGACTACCCCACCTGCAATCCTGCAATGTATATCGGCGCAGTTACTCTCGATCCCTCCATCACAGACTATGAGCGCGAAATGATCCTCGCAGGTAATGCAAAGAGAATTCTTGGAATTTAAGGTATTTGCAAAAACTTTTTTGAAAAAAAGTTTCTGCACTTCAAAAAACTTTAAAAAGAGAGATCAAAATAATACAAGGCAAAAAGCGGTGCTATGCACCGTAAGCGATATATCGCTTACCAATAAAAGAAAAGGCACTAAAAATGAACTCGCTCATTTTTAGTGCCTTTCCTTTTATTGGCTTTTGCCTTTTTGTTTGTTTGTCTTTTTGAAGTTTCTTTGCTACTTTCTTTTCAAAGTAAGTAGCGTAACTCCTCTATAAGCCCAACTTTTTTTGCACTTTTCTCCGACAAACGAATTACTCGTAGGGGAGGGGTTTCCCCTCCCTCGAACCGAAACTATATTCACATCGAATCGTTGCGTCTGTAGCGGGAGGGGAAACCCCTCCCCTACGATATACCAATTTTGTCCTTAAGTCGGATCGTAGCCATGTCGTTCTG
>JAZRRC010000181.1:0-20578 GCA_045650355.1 Candidatus Avispirillum sp.
ACAAGGAGCTTTATCCTGCACTTAAAGAGCAGTACCACGCTCTTGCTAATATCTAAAAATAAAACGACTGTCTTATTTCTGAGACAGTCGTTTTTCTATGTACTTTTTCTTCGTTGCGTTGCCGCCCCGCAGGTGTCTTTCTGCTTTATTCTTTAAAAGCACAGACTTTACTTCCTCATAAAGCTTTCTGTTTTCATATTTCAGCTTATCTGTTACGTCCTTATGGACCGTGGATTTGCTGACTCCGAATTCCTTTGCGGTCATTCTCACCGTTGCTCCCGTATTTTTAATATACTCGCCGAGTATAACGCATCTTTCCTCTTTTTTGGAATACACTTCGCAGCTTTCTTTATTTCGTGACATATACAACCCCTGAACCAATGGTATAGTTCAATATATGTCGCCTGTCTTTTTAATATGTTTAAGAAAAGCCAAAGTTGTATTGTGCGCATATAATATAGCGTATCCCAATTTAAAAAGTAAGGAAAATTCAATATGAATAAAATTAATACGGTTATTTGCGGAGGAGACAGGCGGATGCTCAGCGCGGCTTCTCTTTTCTCAAAAATAGGTAATTGTTATCTGTGGCGGTGCAGCTCGGGTGAGGCTTTGGGGGCCTTGAGAACGGAAAATTTAAGGGAGGTTGCCAAAGGGGCATACGTTATTTTGCCTATTCCCTCCTTTGACAGAAACGGTAAGCTCAACGGAGCGGGACATATTAATGCAGAGGAGCTTTTCAGGCTGCTTCCCTGCGGATCAAATATATTGGGTGCTAAGGTAAGTGCTGTGAATCAGAGGCTTGCAAAGGAGCACGGACATAGCTTTTACGACTATGGAGAGCGGGAGGATTTTAACCTTTTTAACGCTGTTCCCACAGCAGAGGCGGCAATTCTTCTTGCCATGGAGCATTCTCCCACTACTGTACACGGAGGAGCATTTGTTGTTGTCGGATACGGAAGGATAGGAAAGGCTTTGGCTGCTCGGATTTCAAAGCTTGGCGGTAATGTTTACGTTGCGGCAAGGAGCGAATCTGCTCTTGCAGCCTGCGAATGTGACGGGCATATCCCTCTCCCTCTCAACGAGCTTCTCACCTCTCCCGTGCAATGCAATGCTTGCTTTAATACGGTACCGGTGCCAATAATTGATAAATTTGTTCTCGAAAAATGGGACTGTCCCTTATTTATTGAGCTTGCATCCGTGCCGGGAGGCTTTACAGATGAGGGGCAGAGATTTCTTTCGGACAGATACGTCAGCGCCCTATCGCTTCCCGGGCGTTATTTCCCTGTTTCTGCAGGTGAGATAATTTATAAAACTGCATTGACAATAATCAGATCGAAAGGAGGAATTTAATTGATCGGATATGCTTTTACAGGCTCGTTTTGTACCCACAGTGAATCTCTCGCTGCCCTTGAGCGCCTTTGCAGGACTGGGGCAGATATTGTGCCCATAATGAGCGAGAACGTTTACAGAACAGATACAAGGTTCGGTAAGGCCAGTGATCTTATTGAGAAGGTTGAAGCTCTTTGCAACAGAAAAGTAGTTCATACTATCCGTGATTCCGAGCCTTTCGGCCCTGCAAATCCTCTTGATATGCTTATAATAGCACCATGCACGGGAAATACTCTTGCAAAGATTGCCCTCGGAATTACAGATACCGCAGTTTGCATGAGCGCAAAGGCACATTTAAGGCAGAATAAGAACCTTCTAATAGCACTTGCTTCAAACGATGCTATGTCAGCCAATCTCAGAAACATAGGCACTCTTCTGAACAGAAAGAATATATATTTTGTTCCTATGAGACAGGATGACGTGAAAAAGAAGCCTCATTCCCTTGTTGCAGATTTTTCTCTCATTGAGGAATCCTACAGGATGGTTCTCGAAAATACACAGCCCCGTCCTTTGTTTATTTAATTTTCAACGTGTTCAAGATTAGGTCTTGAATTAATCTGATAAGTGTGTTACAATGTTCAAAACGACGATTTACAGAGGATTAATATGCACATACAAGAATCAGGCGAAATGTATCTTGAAACGATACTTGTCCTTTCCAAAAGAAACCAATACGTCCGTTCGATTGACGTTGGCGAGTATATGGGATATTCAAAGCCCAGCGTCAGCCGCGCTATAGGTCTTCTTAAAAAGGGCGGATACGTAATAGCTGACAGTGAAGGTCATCTCTCTCTTACAGACGAGGGTCGTGAGCTTGCAGAAAAGATATATTCAAGACATAATATACTGACAAGATTTCTTACCGCACTTGGTGTTTCCGAGGAGACAGCATCTGAGGATGCCTGCAAAATGGAGCACGTGATGAGCGATGAATCAATGGAAGCCATTGAAAAATTTATCAGTAAAATTTAAAAAAGGGCAGCTAAAGCTGCCCTTTTTGTTTTGCTGCTGTACGAATTTGTGAATCGGACAGGCTTTAAAGCAAAATACATATAAGTCCGTTGGAGCTTTCGTTGACGATACGTGAAAGAGTTTCGGATAGCTTTTCTCTTGATTCATTTGAAAGATGCTCTATCTTTGTATTCAAGCCATCGTTTACAAGCTCATAGAGGCTCTTTCCGAAGATATTTGACTCCCAGAGCTTTGATGGGTCATCCTCATATTCCGAAATAAGGCGCTGTATTATCTCCTCTGCCTGCTCCTCTGTGCCTACTATCGGATTTATCTCTGTTTCTATTTCTGCCTTGATCATGTGTATGCTTTCTGCTTTGGCACAAAGATGGACTCCGTAAGCGCCTGCGTTTCTTATAACCTCAGGCTCTGACAATATGAGATTCTCCATTTTCGGCATTACTATTCCATAGCCGCTCTTTTCAAGCTGGTTTAATGCATCCTTATATTTTAAAAGCTCTTTATTTGCGTTTGAGAGGTCTAAAAGTATTGATATAAGATCGCTCTGGCAAGATATGCTGAGCCCTGTAAGGTCGCAAATAGTGCTGTAATACAGGGATTCAGGCAGCTCACAATTCAGCTTTACGCTACCAGTTGAAAGGTCTATTGATGATACTGTTGCGTGGCACTCGCTGTCTTTATAGGTTTCGCTGAGCTTTTTAGATAATGAAGAGCAAAGCTTTTCGCAGAATTCCCGGACATCATTCAGGCTTTTTACAGATACTGAGGTATCTTTGACGGATTTTATAATTAGCGAGTTGAGCTGATGATTTTCAGGCAATGCTGAAATCCATTGGGGAAAACGAAGTCCTATTTCTTTCACGGGGAATTCATACAAAAGCATTTCGAGTATGTTTTCAATGTCTTTGTTATCAAGATCAAGACAACTGACAAGCGCAACGGGACAGGAATACTTCTTTTCAAGGCTGATAGCAAGATTTTCTGCCTCAGTGGATTCCGGGTATTTTGAGTTAAGTATAAGCACAAAGGGCTTTCCGATTTCCTTCAGCGCTTTTGCGATTCGCTCTTCCGCTTCTGTATAGCTTTCCCTGGGAATATCTCCGACCGTGCCGTCGCAGGTTACAAGCATTCCCACAGTTGAATGCTCCCGCATTACCTTATCTGTTCCCTGCTCTGCAGCTTTTTCAAAGGGAATGGATTCCTCGGACCAAGGTGTTTTTACCATACGGACTTCCCCATCCTCAGTTGTTCCCAGTGCGCCCGGTATCATATAACCGACACAATCAATCATTCTCATTTTCAGATTGATTCCCTCTCCAAAGGAAACTTCAATTGCTTCGTCGGGGATAAATTTGGGCTCTGCTGTCATTACAGTTTTCCCTTCGGCACTTTGAGGAAGCTCATCACGTGCCTTTTTTCTGTCGTATTCACCGACAATATTGGGAATGACTGCAGTTTCCATAAATTTGTTGATGAACGTTGACTTGCCGCTCCTTACAGGCCCCACAACACCAATGTAGATATTGCCCCCTGTTCTTTCGGCAATGTCCTTATATATTTTCTCGGTTTCCATATTTGTCCTCCATTTGATTTGTCATAACATTTATATTCACAGAGGACAGAATTATGCAGAGAAAAAGAAAAGAGACAGACTGTTGTCTGTCTCTTTAGCTTTTAAGTTAATTATGCAACTTCCTCTGTATCGAGAACTGTTGTATCGCCGAGGTCGATCTTACTTGTTGTCTCAGCGTTGGGGTCAACTGTGCTTTCAGCAGTTGTATCGTTTCTGTTCTTGAAGCCGGATGTCCATGTGAACACGATAACGTCCTCAGAATATACACGAGTTACGCTCTGACGACCGGAATCAGATTCCTTGTCGTTGATCTTGCACTGCCAGTAGTCGTAGTAACCCTTCTCAGAGTCTACACGCTCAGCCTCAGTATAGCCCATAGCGCTTGCTACGTATGTCTTGTCTGCGGAAAGCTCGTAGTCCTTCTCAAACTTCTTGAGTGCTACCTCAACAGCGGTAAGAACTGTAGGAACGATCATAGCCTCTGTAACGTTCTGGCCCTCTGCGTTTGTAACTACACGGCCGTCAGCATCATATACGTTTTCCTGAAGCTCTGTTGTACCGCCAAGCTCGGGGATATCGTACTTGAAGAGATCCTTGTATACGATGTTGCCGTCAGCATCGGTCTTGTAAACGGGATTGCCTTTTTCATCCTTACCCTCTTCTTCGGGAACACGGAAGATGATTGTTACGTTAGTTGCTGTGTCCTTCTTTGTACCGCAGGAAGCGATTACGGGAAGCAACATAAGTACTGCAAGAATGAGAGAAATAATCTTGATCTTGTTCATTGGTGTTTACCTCCAAAATTTACTGATATAAGTATAACGCACCTTTCGGCAAATGTCAAGGTTTAGACAATATTTTTAACATACCAATGTTATCAGATGCATATGGAAAGAGAAATTAACTGAATAAAAAATATTAGCTGCATAAGTGCAAACAAAAGTGCCGCTACCGAAACCCATTTACATTTGATCTTCAGTAATATTACAGTAAGGACTGCGAAGAAACCGCCAAGTGCTGTAAACAGCATTTCAAGAATTAAGCTGACACCGCCAAAGATCATTTTATATTCGAGAAGCATCATAACCGCAGATGCAGCTGCAAAAATAACGGGGATTGCCCCTTCTGCGTAAATTCTCAGTACGTAAAGGGAGAAATACAAAACTATACTTAAAAGTACTGTTCTTAAAATATAGGAGACACAATAGAAAAACTGCCCAGGAAACAGTCCCCTGCTACCAAGCGCATTATATACAAGATGAGTAGTGCCGCAGGAAAGCCTTATTATTAATGCTCCCAGAAGCATTGAAATCAGTATAAGCAAATATCCCTTTGGGATATAACGAATCTTGAAAGCAAGAAATCTGACTTTTCTCCAAAGCTTATAAAACATAAAAAATCACCTCATAGAAGAATATGAGGTGATTTTTATATTTATTCTTTTACTGATGAACGGAGCATGCGCAGTTATACTGCTTTTCTCCGGAGCTTCTTCCTACTACCTTTCCTTCGGGAATTGCATAATAATAATACGCAAATCCTACGTAGGTGGGATATCTTGTGACGTCGCCAAGGCCTCTGTAGGTGTACTGAGCATCTGTGATAGTTACCTGGCAGTCAAACATACGGGACTCGTTTTTAACAAGTGCAACCTGCTTGATATTTTCCTTGGGACATTTAGGTGTTGCAATTGCTCCTGTTACCTTATCATAGTTAACAAGAATATGAACGTCACATGTTGCTGTGGGAACTGTATCCTGAGTGAAGAAGCCTGTTTCACTGCGGCTTCCTCTGGGGTCGTGGGCACAAGCCTCACCGAGGAGCATTCCTGAATCCTTACAGTACGTTACCTCCTGGAGATTCTTGGAATAATCAAAGGTTTTGATCGATTCGCCTGTTGCTGCTGCCTTTGCTTCGATCTTATCCTGAAGCATATTCATTACCTTATCCCAAATGATGACAGAGGGGCTGGTTCCGAAATCGGAAAGTGCCTGGTTCATATCATAACCAAACCAGCATCCGGCAACGTAGTAAGGTGTGTAGCCTACGAAGGTACGGTCAAAGTCTGCAGTTGTTGTACCTGTTTTGCCTGCAACGTTAACTCTCTGGTCTACTGTTACAGCAGTAGCAGTACCGGAGGAAACAACCTTTTCCATCATCATTGTCATGATATCGGCAGATTCCTCGCTGATAGCCATTTCATACTCGGGCTCATTCTTTAGAATAACGTTACCCTCGCTGTCGCATACCTCATACCAGAGTCTTGACTTGCAGAAAATACCGTCGTTCTGGAACATACCGTAAGCTGCAGTAAGCTCCCAAAGCGTAATACCGTAAGAGAACTGACCGAGAGCGAGAGGCGCTTCAGCCTTGTCGCTGATGGTATATCCGCTTGCTGTTGTATAAGATTCAATAAGGCTTTCTACGTTAAGTGTTTCCTTAAGGAAATCAAAGGAATATTCGATACCTACGTCACGAAGGATCTTGACAGCGCAAGTATTTACAGACCTTCTGAGTGCATCCTGTACTGTTGTATAGCCGCCGTAAACGTCGGGAAGGTTGTGAGGCCACATTGTACCGTCATTTACGGTTGTTACAGGACAGTCATCGTAAACACTACCCATTGTTGCAACGCCTGTATCAATTGCAGGGCCATAAACGGAGATAGGCTTAATGCTTGATCCAACGGGACGCTTTGCCTGTGTTGCGCGGTTGAGGATTCTTGACTGAGATTTTTCTCCACGACCGCCGGCAAGACCGAGAACGTCGCCTGTATAGGGGTCGATAATAACCATGGAGGATTCGGGCTGAAGACCGTCTGTTGCATAGGGGAAGTATCCGTCCTCCTTTGCATCGTTTGTATATACCTCGTCAATAACGCCCTGCACCTCGGGGTCCATACAGGTATAGATCTGAAGACCGCCTGTATAGATCATAAGGCTGGCTACGTATTCAGTATATCCGTATTCCTCGATAAGTGCCTTCTGAACGTCCTCAATAACTGCGTCTGTATACCAGGAATTGATGTTTTCTGCCTTTTCGGGAGCCTTATCCTCTTCGGTTTTATTAATACCTGCAAGAACAAGCTCTGTATCCCATGCCTTATCAAATTCCTTATCGGAGATCTTTCCGTACAGATTCATTGTATAAAGAACAGTTCTGCGGCGGGCACGGTTTCCTACCTCTTCCTTTTCGCCGTCCTCGTTTTCTTTGTAAACGATATCGTGGTAAACAGGCTCATACTGAGAAGGGTTCTTAACGATTCCCGCAAGGGCTGCACACTCAACAACGGTAAGCTCGCTTACGTCCTTATCGAAATATGTGTTTGCAGCTGCCTGTACACCGTAGCAGTTATTGCCGAGGAATACGATATTCAGATACATTTCAAGGATATCCTCCTTGCTCATCTCCTCTTCAAGATGGAGAGCGCGGAAAATTTCCTGAACCTTTCTCTGAACTGTTGCTTCGTTATCGCCTGTAAGGTTTTTTACGAGCTGCTGAGTAATTGTAGATCCGCCGTAATCACCGGCACCGAAGAAATATCCAAGCATCGCACCGCCTGTTCTTCTCCAGTCAACGCCGTTATGGGTGAAAAATCTGTGGTCCTCAACTGATACGAATGCATCGATAAGCTGCTGAGGCATCTGCTCGTAGGAGACCCAGATGCTGTTGTCTGTACTGTAAAGACGCTGATCCTCAAGCTCAACGGGAGTTCCGTCCTCATTGATTCTTGCGTCCTCGTCCTCATAGTCCATATAATAGAGTCTTGTTGTCGTATCAGTGCTTGCTGCTGCGAACAAGGAAGAATCTATTTCGGGGTCTACGTAATTCTTTATATAAATACAGAAAACAGTACCGATGATGATACCGCAGGTGGTACCGATAAGCATCAACGTGAGGAGAACGTTCATTACGTAGGAAAGAACTCTGAGAGAGATTTTTCCTATAAGGGCAAGAATCGCCAGAGCTTTCTCCTTATTGTCCTTATTTTCGGAATTTTCAGTATTATTATTTGTGTTTTTGATATCGGCCATAGCTACCTCCGTATCTTTTAATTATTCTGATTATAACCTAAAATTATGAACTCTGTATTAAAACGGGAAAAAGTTTACAAAGCTCTCATTTTATGACAACATTTTCATCGCCGAGAATATCTTTAAGCTCTCCCACTGTAAATGCGTTGACTGCGGCTCCGCTACCCTTCAGGGCTACTGCCTTGGAGGTGCTTGAATCGTACAGTACAACAGGAACAGTACCGCTGAAAATGGAAAGAAAGGCTGAAACTCTTGAATACTCCGTGCTATTCAAGGACGGCAGCTTGAGATAAAGCTTCATATCCTTAATATCCTTTTTTGGCGCCTTAGGGGCTCGAGATTTGGGGAATTGGGGTGCTCTTCCGTCGGGTGAAAGGAAGGAAGCATCATTCATGAGAATCTTCGGCTCTTCATCCTCCTTAACGGAAATCTTACCCGTTATTGCAACGGGGCTGTCTGTTGTAAGAAGATGACCGAATTCGACGAGAACCTTGGGGAAAACGATAACCTCGATAGAGCCTGATGAATCCTCAACGGTAACAAATGCCATATGATCGCCGCCTCGAGTATTCTTATTTGTACGGGAAGCAACGGTTGCACAAATGCACACCTGTTGGTTTTCACGGTACTTCTCTTCTCCTTCATCCTGGAAGGAGCGGATGATCTCGCCTATGCTGTCGGGTCTCAGAAGCTTTACGTTTTCCTTATAGTCATCAAGAAGATGACCTGAGAGAAACATTCCCGATGCTTCCTTTTCCATACGAAGCTTCTCCTGAGTTGTGAACTCGGGAATTTCGGGAAACTCAGTTTTCGGCATTTTAAGATCATCATCGGACATTAATGAGAAGAAATCAAGCTGTCCCTCAAGCTGAGCGGGGCCGCTCTTCTCCATAAGAGTTTCATAAACTGCAAGAAGTCGGCTTCTGTATACGCCAAGGCTGTCAAGGGCGCCCGATTTTATAAGGGCTTCCATCTGTCGCTTATTAATATTCAGCTTTTCCATGCGTGAAAGGAAATCATCGAAATCGGTAAATTCTCCGTTTCTTTCTCTTTCAAGCACAAGGTCGTTAATAAACCCAACTCCTATATTCTTAAGAGCAGCAAGTCCGAAGCGGATTCCTCCGTCCTCAGCGCGAAAATCTGCTCGGCTGCGGTTAACGTCGGGAGGAAGGACCTTGATACCTCTTTTCTGACACTCGGTAAGATATTCTGCAATCTTATCGGGGCTTCCGAGGACTGAGGTGATAAGCGCGCAGTTATATTCAAGATGATAATGAGCCTTTAAGTATGCCGTTCTGTATGAGGTTACGGCATATGCTGCGGCATGGCTTTTATTGAATGCATAGTTTGCAAAATCTGCAATATCCTCAAAAAGCTTCTCAGCATCCGCAGTTGTGAGTCCTCTTTCGGAGGCGCCTGCTATAAATGCATCCTTTTCGCGCATAAGCTCGTCTGCGTGCTTTTTTGAAATAGCTCGGCGGACGATATCGGCGTGACCGAGAGAATAGCCTGCAACAGACTGGAATATCTGCATTACCTGCTCCTGATAAACGATACAGCCGTAGGTAGGCTCAAGTATAGGCTTCAGAAGCGGTGAGGCATAATCGCCTCTTTTGCCCGAATGACGGGCCTCTATATACTTGGGAATGGAGCTCATGGGTCCGGGACGGTAAAGGGCGATTGCCGCAATAATATCCTCAATGGACTCGGGGCGAAGCTGGCAAAGCATCTGCTTCATTCCTCCTGACTCAAGCTGGAAAACTCCGTCTGTTGCGCCCTTGGAGATGAGCTGATAGGTCGCCTTATCGTCAAATCCGACGGATGCAAGAGAAAAATCGGGGTTCTTTTCCTTTATAAGCTTTTCGCAGGAATCTATAATGGTCAGGTAACGGAGAGCAAGGAAATCGAATTTCAGAAGTCCCAGCTCTGCTACCGTGTTCATATCAAACTGAGTAACGGCAATGCCGTTATTTTTTGCAAGGGGGACGTGGTCTGTCAAGGGGCGCTCTGTGATTACAACACCTGCCGCATGGGTAGATGCATGTCTGGGCATGCCCTCAAGAGCACGGCTTACGTCAAGAAGCTTTCTCGTATCGTGAGAAGATATATATGCCTCGTGAAGCTCCTTTGTTTTGAGGGCCTCCTCAAGGGTAATATTAAGCTCCCTCGGGATAAGCTTAGCTACTGCATCAACGTCGCCGTAGGGCATTCCAAGAGCTCTTCCCACGTCTCGCACAACGGCCCTTGCTGCCATTGTACCGAAGGTGATAATCTGAGCTGTGTGGTCATCTCCGTATTTATTACGGACGTAGTCTATTGCCTCGTCTCTTCTGTCATAGCAGAAATCAATATCAAAGTCGGGCATGCTGACACGCTCGGGGTTAAGGAATCGTTCAAAAAGCAGATCAAAGGTGAGGGGGTCAATATCGGTAATACCGATAAGGTAAGCAACAAGGCTTCCCGCACCGCTTCCTCGACCGGGACCTACGGGGATTCCCTGAGACCTTGAATGATGAACAAAGTCCCATACGATAAGAAAATATTGGCTGTAGCCCATCTTACCGATGACGGAAAGCTCATATTCGATTCTCTCGATATACTCTTCCTTAGTATGTTTTGAGTAATCGATATAACCGCATTTGACCTTACTGTCAAGTCCTTTATTGGTTACGCCCTTAAGATACTCCTCGGGAGAAAGTCCGTCGGGACACTTATAAGACGGAAGATAGGTATGGCCGAATTCAAAATCAAAGTTACATTTTTCTGCAATTTTTGCAGTATTGGATATTGCCTCGGGATGAGAGGAAAACAGCTTTTTCATTTCATCGGATGATTTTAAATAAAACTCATCCGTCTCAAAGCCCATAGGCTTTCCGTCATTGATACAGCTGCCCGTCTGGATACACATAAGTATAGCCTGAGCCTCGCTGTCCTCTTTATTGAGGTAATGAACGTCGTTCGTTGCAACGAGAGGAATGGAAAGCTCCTCGGACATTTTATAAAGAGATTTATTTACATAATCCTGATCCTCAAGACCGTGGTCCTGTACCTCAAGATAAAAATCCTCTCCGAAGATCTCCTTCATTTCAAGAGCATATCGGGATGCGCCCTCATAGTCTCCTGCAACTATTCTTTTGGGGATATAACCGCCAAGACAGGCAGAGAGTGCAATAAGTCCCTCAGAATGCTCACGGAGCAGATCCATATCAATTCTCGGCTTTACGTAAAAGCCGTTGATAAAGGCCTCAGAAACCATAGAAATCAGGTTTTTGTAGCCTGTTTCGTTCTTGCAAAGAAGAACAAGATGGCATGAGTGTCCGTCACCAGTGGCGCTTTTTTCAAAGCGGGATCCGTTTGCGCAGTAGACCTCGCAGCCGATGATGGGCTTTATGCCCTCCTTTTTACATGCCTTATAAAAGGCGACGGCGCCGTACATAACTCCGTGGTCTGTAAGAGCGCAGGCAGTCTGCCCTGCAGCCTTTACCGCCTTCGGAATATCGGAAATGCGGCAGGCACCGTCAAGAAGACTGTATTCACTGTGAAGATGAAGATGAACAAAATCAGCCATTGCCGCACTCCTTTCTTTTAGCCTTTAGCTTTAATTTCCTCGTAGAAATCTACTATTTTATCAAGTCTGTGCTTGACTCCCGATTTGGAAATGGGAGGGTTATGTAAAAGCCCAAGATCTGCCATTGATGCCTGAGTATTTTCATATCTCAGCTCGGCAGTTTCACGAAGGTCCTTGGGCAAGCGGATAATAGCTCCGCTTTTCTTAAGCTCTCCTATAATTTCAATATGCTTTCCCGCAGCAGAAAGAGTTTTTTTGATATTAGCCATATCGCAGTTCATCTGGCGGTTTGCATCTCCTCTGACCTCTCTCACGATTTTTGAGTTCATAAGGTCAAATGCAAGACGGTTTGCTCCGATAACTGCAAAAAAATCCTCGATCTGTGCGCTGTCCTTTATATAGAGAAGAAAACGGTTCTTTCTCTTCCCTTTTTTCATTGAAATACCGTTATCCTCAAGTATCTCATGTGCGAAATCCCTTTCAGCCTCTCCCTTGAAGGAAAGCTCAAGATGATAGGATTTTTCGGGATTCGTTACGTTGCCGTAATTTACGAAAAGACCCTTGAGAAAATACGTAAAGCAGGATGCGCATTTAAAATGATTGGGCAAGGATGAAAGCTTCTCTGCTCTCTCCTCAGCGCTTTCAGTTTCTGCAAGACACAATACGTCGGAAAGCATTCTGGCACAGCACTTTTTCTTTTTTTCAGTGCTTTCAAGGATAGCATCCTTTGCTGCCTTTGAATATGATCCCGTCATTTTACGAAAATAACCTCACATTCAAGATCAACGTCGTATGCCTCTCTAACCTTAGCCCGGATATGGGCGATAAGGTCGAGAACGTCCTTTGCCGTCGCTCCGCCTCGGTTGATGATAAAGCCTGCGTGCTTTTCTGAAACCTGGGCACCGCCCACAGAATAGCCCTTAAGACCCAGCTCCTCTACCATCTGACCTACGAATCTGCCCTCGGGGCGCTTGAAAACGCTGCCTGCTGAGGGATATTCGAGAGGCTGCTTATCACGGCGTCTGCCCATAATGTCTTCCATATAGGCACGAATTTCTTCTTTATCGCCGGGCTTAAGCTCAAAGGTTGCGGAAAGAATGACCCTTTCGGGATTTTTCTTATATACACTTGTTCTGTATCCGAATTCGTGATCATCACCCTCGGTATAAAGGATATGATCGGTTGCAGGATCAAAGCAGGAGCTTGACTCGAGGCAATCGGAAACCTGACCGCCGTATGCGCCTGCGTTCATAAACACAGCGCCTCCAACTGAGCCGGGGATTCCGTATGCAAATTCAAGACCTGAAAGTCCTGCATCTCGGGCTACTGCCGCAATATGAGTAAAGGATGCGCCTGCATCTGCTGTGAGAGTGTTTCCCAGAACACTAACAGATGTGAGCTTTTCGGTAGAAATAATAACGCCCGAAAATCCCTCGTCTGCAAAGAGGATATTACTTCCCTTGCCGAGAATATAGGTGCGAATCCCCTCGCTTTTTGCCTCGTTATAGGCATCGCGAAGAGAATCTGCGCTTTCTGGAGTTACGAAAAGAGCGCAGGGGCCTCCGATTCTGAAGGATGAATGACGAGAAAGAGGCTCGTTCTCGCAAAAAGGAATATCTCTGTCACACAAAAATTCAATATAATTCTTATACATAAGTATCTGCTCCTTCCCTATCCGAGTATGTTATGAAGATCTGAGAGCTTTTCAATACGGTATGTGGGCATATCTGATTCGCCCTGGGAGAGCCATACGGAATCTATGCCGTATGCCTTTGCTCCTGCGATATCAGACGTGAGTGAATCGCCGATAACAAGGTATTTTGATCTGTCGGGGTCTCCGATAAATTCAAGCACCTTTTCAAAGAACACGGGGGCAGGCTTTGCACAGCCCATTTCCTGGGAAATAAAGGAATGCTTTATATACTGACCGAGGGGAGTTCTCGCCATTCGTGACTTTTGAACCTCTGTTATACCGTTTGTTACGATATAGCAATCGTACCTTGCCGAAAGGCTTTTGAGAATATCCTCAGCACCGTCTATAAGCTGTCCCTGACAGGAAAGTCTGCCTGTATAAATATCGGCAGTTTTGGCGCCGTATTTTTCGCCGTCAAGACCGAATTCGTTATACAGGTTTGCAAATCTGTCGATACGGAGCTTTTCTCTCGTGGTTTCTCCGCGCTCAAGCTTTTTCCATTCAAGATCGTTTATGATATGGTATCTTTTATGGACCTCCTCAGTAAACCCGAGAGGACTGAGGCTCAAGGTTTCCCTGAGAGCCTCTGCCTCTGCAAGATCAAAATCGAGAAGAGTGTTATCTGCATCAAAAAGTAGATACTTATACATTAACCCTTGATAAATCTGTGGAAGGTCTTCTTACCCTTCTTGAGGATGATACCGTCCTCACCGATGTCGTCAGCATTTACAGATGCGCCGAAGCCCTCAGCCTTAACGTCGCCAACGAGAACACCGCCGCCTGTGATGATACGCTTAGCCTCTGCCTTGGAGGGAGCGAGCTTGGACTTAACAAGCATATCGGAAACAAGGATCTTGCCGTCTGTGAAGTCCTCTGCTGTAAGTGTTGTTGTGGGCATATCAGCGCTCATGCCGCCTGCTGCAAATACTGTCTTTGCAGTCTCAAGTGCCTTATCTGCCTCTTCCTTACCGTGGATAATGTTTGTAACCTCCCATGCGAGACGCTCCTTTGCCTTATTGAGCTCTGCGCCCTCAAGCTTTTCATACTCTGCGATCTCGGAAACGGGCATAAATGTGAGCATCTTCATGCACTTAATAACGTCAGCATCGTCGATGTTTCTCCAGTACTGGAAGAAGTCGTAGGGGGGAGTCTTCTTAGGATCGAGCCAAAGAGCGCCCTTCTCTGTCTTACCCATCTTCTTGCCTTCGCTTGTGAGAAGGAGGTTGAATGTAAGACCGTAAACTTCCTTACCTGTCTTTCTGCGAACAAGCTCTACGCCGCCGATGATGTTGGACCACTGGTCGTCGCCGCCTGTCTCGAGGATACAGCCGTAATCCTGATTGAGACGGAAGAAGTCGTAGGACTGCATGATCATATAGTTAAACTCAAGGAATGTAAGACCCTTTTCCATTCTGGACTTGTAGCACTCAGCTGCAAGCATACGGTTTACTGTGAAGTGGGGGCCTACCTCACGAAGGAAGTCGATGTAGTTGAGGTCGAGAAGCCAGTCGCCGTTATTTACGAAGATAGCCTTTCCGTCGGATGTATCGATAAACTTACCCATCTGGATCTTGAAGTTATCGATATTGTGAGCGATCTCTTCCTTTGTGAGCATCTTTCTCATATCGTTCTTACCGGAGGGGTCGCCTACCATTGCAGTACCGCCACCGAAGATTGCGATGGGACGGTGTCCTGCCATCTGCATGTGTGCCATAACCTTCATCTGGATGAAGTGGCCGATGTGAAGGCTGTCTGCTGTGGGGTCAAAACCGATATAGAATGTGATCTTCTGATTATCAAGCAGGTCACGAACCTTTTCGGGGTCGGTTACCTGTGCAAGCATTCCTCTGTCGATAAATTCCTGGTACAAGCTCATTTTACTTTGTTGCGGCAATTCTGCCGCTCTCCTTTTCATTTATATGATAAATTTTAATTTCTTTTTAAAAGGTCACGGGCTGCAGAGTACTGCATCTCCGTTACGTTGATGCCGCCGATGATACGGGCAAGCTCTGCTACTCTTTCCTCACCGTCAAGGGTATGGACTGAGCTTTCCATTCTGCCGTCCACCTCATTTTTCTCAATGAGGAAGTGGTTATCTGCATGGGCAGAAACCTGAGCAGAATGGGTCACGCATATGACCTGTATATTTTCGGAAAGTGCACGAAGGCGCATACCGATTCGCTCAGCTGTGCCGCCCGACACTCCCGTATCGATCTCATCAAAGATTACTGTTGACTGCTGAGCCTTTGTAGTCTGCGCACACTTGAGTGCGAGCATGATTCTTGAAAGCTCACCGCCTGAGGCGATCTTATAAAGAGGCTGTGCCTCTTCACCGGGGTTTGTGATGACTGTGAAATCCACCTCATCAGTTCCGCGGGAATTGAACTTATCCTCTCCCTGGGCCTTTCTGATATCAACAAAGAAGCGGACCTTCGGCATATCAAGGCTTTTCAGTGTTGCCATGACCTCGCCTGCAAGTCTTTCTCCTGCCTCAAGGCGCTTTTTGGAAATGATCTCCGCTGCAGCAGAGGCCTTCTTTGCTATTTCTCTGTACTCAAGACGGAGCTCCTCCATACGGTCCTCGCCACCCTCAAGGTCGCGAAGGCGACGCTTAGCATCGTCTCTGAATGCTATAACCTCCTCAAGAGTTGCACCGTATTTCTTTTTGAGCCTTGAGAACTGAGCAAGGCGGGATTCTATTATATCGAGCTGCTTTTCGGGATCGCCTATGTCATCGCCGTCGATAACGTCACGAGCCTGCTCTGCAATATCGATAAGCTCATATTTATATTCCGTCAGCTTCTGTGCAAGCTCCTCAGCATTATCCATTACCTCGGAAAGCTGACGAAGGGCCTGGGCTGCGCGGTCTATAAGATATACTGCGCTGGCGCCCTTTTCTCCGGGGGCAAGTGCACGGTATACCAGATTTGCATTCTTTGTTATCTGCTCGAGGCTTTTGATCTTTGTTCTCAGCTTCTCAAGCTTTTCTTCCTCGTTAGGATCCTGTATCCTTGCCTTATCTATCTCAGATATCTGATATTTCAGAATATCCGTCATCATAGACCTGTCATCAAGAGAGCGCTCAAGATCAGCGATCTCGTTTTTCTTTGCAACAAGCCTTGAATAAATTTCGCCGTATGCTTCAACGTCTTCGGCAGCATCTGCATATTCATCAAGAAGGATGATATGCTCGCCTCTGTCATAAAGGGAAACCGTATCGTTCTGTCCGTGAAGGGCGAGAAGCTTTACTGCCGTTTCCTTCATAACTGCAAGGGATACGCTTTTTGAATTGATCTTTGCTGTGCTTCTGCCGTCTTGAGAGATGGTTCTTTCAACGGTAAGCTCGCCGTTTTCATCAAAGCCGCCCTCACCGGGAGTGCCGTCGAATACGGCGCACACTGTGGCTGACTTTTCTCCCTGACGGATAAGGTCTCTCTGACCCTTGGCACCGAGAAGAAGAGCTATACTGTCTATAATAACAGATTTGCCCGCACCCGTTTTACCTGTCATAACAGTAAATCCGTTAAAAAACTCGATATTCAGATTTTTGGCAACGGCAATATTCTGTATTGACAATGCTTTAAGCATACAGGCACCTCTCTTTCTCTTGAATTTATGCTTCTATTATCTTTCTTATTTCTCTTTTCGCATTATTTGCGTTTTCTACGGAATCAATGGCAACGAAGATAGTATCATCTCCCGCAATACAGCCTACAACTCCGTCGATGGTGTGGGAATCAAGTCCTGCAGCAACGGCAGGAGCCATTCCGGGATAGGTTCTTATAACTACGATATTCATCGCGCATTCAACGCTGATAACGGATGCAGAGATCGTTGAAAACACGTGACGTGTGCTGAGAGCCTTCTTAACTCCGGGAAGAACGTATTTATATTTACCGTTTTCTCCCGTTACCTTAGTCAGCTTCAATTCTCTGATATCTCTTGAAACTGTTGCCTGAGTTACGTTGAAGCCCTCGCTTCGGAGCATATCTATAAGCTCCTCCTGAGTTTCTACGTCGTTGTTTTCTATAATACTGAGAATAACGTTCTGTCTTCTGCTTTTCATTTTTACTCCAATTTTAATGATATGATAGCTTGGAATTAAGCACTTCTATGAAGCTGTTATTTTTTTGTGAAACTATTGATGCAGTATATTTACTGCGGGCAATACGCACCACGTCGCCCGAGCCTATTCCGAATACCTCCTTGCCGTCAACGGAAAGGTAGATATCGTTATTTCTGCATCTTGCGTTTCTAATTTCAAGAACGGAATCCCCTCCGAAAATAACGGGACGGGAATTCAGATGATGGGGGCAGATAGGCGTTGCGCAAAGACAAGTGAGTGAGGGGTCCACTATCGGTCCTCCTGCTGACATTGAATATGCGCTGGAGCCCGTGGGGGTTGCAACGATTATTCCGTCTGCACGGATATGCTGACAAAGATTTCCGTCACAGTAGAGATCAAACTCTACAAGGTGAGGGATAGGTCCGTTTGAGATAACCGCCTCGTTCAAGGCACGGCTCAGAGAGCGCACTGTTCTATCCTCTCTGATGACGTCAACGTCAAGCATCATTCTTTTCTGAACGGTATGGTTTCCGTTGAGAATCTCTCTCAGTCCGTCCGGCTCATCTGCGCCAAGGGCTGCCATATATCCTATATTGCCAAAATTTATTCCCACTATGGGAGCCTCTATCTCCATAGTTGCACGGGCAACCTGAATTATAGAGCCGTCACCACCGAGGACTACAAGATAGTCGGCATCGGAAAGCTTCTGTGCTTCGTCTGCACTTTCGGGAATTGCAGAAATTCGTCCGTCATATCCCCAAGAAACGATATTTTTGCAAATGCCTTCAGCCGCCTCGAGAGCTCTCGGCTTTTCCTTATTAGGCAATACGTAAACGATCTTCGTCATATGCCAACTACCTCCTTTATCTTAGAATCGTCCACTGTATTCTCTTGTCCGAGAATGCAGTACATGAGAAATTCGCAATTTCCGTCGCCTCCCTGAATGGGAGACTTTATAAGGCCCCGGCAACCGAGACCGCAAAAAGCGGCGCAGTCTATTACCTTTTTAACAGACTCTGCCATTATCTTTTTGCTTTTAACTATACCGCCCTTACCAAGGCCCGATTTTCCGCATTCAAACTGAGGCTTGATGAGGCTGACGTAAAGTCCGCCATCCGAAAGCACGTTTTTTGCAGCGGGGATTATGAGAGTCTGTGAGATAAAGGAAACGTCTGTTACCGCAATATCGCACTTTTCTCCAAGGTCCTCTGTGGACAGGTTTCTTGCGTTATAGTTTTCTATGTTTATAACTCTCGGGTCATTACAAAGGGTGCTGTCAAGCTGACCGTAGCCTGAGTCTACCGCATAGACCTTTTTTGCACCTCTTTTAAGAAGGCAATCTGTAAACCCACCGCTGGATGCGCCGATATCAACGCAGGTCATACCTGTAACGTCAAGGGAAAATGCGTTAAGAGCGCCCTCAAGCTTTACTCCGCCACGGCTGACAAAGCTATAGGGGGAGCCGGTTACCTCAACGGTATCGCCCTCTGTCACGTCAAAGGAGGCCTTCTTTATAACCTTTCCGTTAACTGTGACAAAGCCCTCGTCCAGGAGAGTTTTTGCAAAGCTGCGGCTTTTTGCAAGACCGTTCTCTGCAAGGTATGTATCTATTCTCATTTTGTTCTTGTAAGAAGATAAACGGGGAGCTTGCAGACAACGTCGGAGCCTTCCATATCTGCGAAAAGCTCTGCGGCATGATAGCTGAGACGCTTTGCCTCCTCGTCTGCCTCGTTTTCTGTCATATAGGAAAGAACTGTCTTCTTTCCGTTCTTTTCATCACTGCCTACGGGCTTACCAAGCTCCTCTGTTGTGCTTCTCACGTCGAGAAGATCATCCTCGATCTGGAATGCAAGTCCCAGGGAGAATGCATAATCGCCGATCTTTTTAGCAACGTCCTCGCTGTACTCCATAGGAGATGCAATATAGCCGAGAGTTGCAGCCGCGCGGATAAGCTCGCCTGTTTTAAGGTTGTGAAGCTTTTTGAGAGAAGGATAATCGGGGCAATCGTGAAGAAGATCAAGCTCCTGACCGCCGCACATTCCTGCAGCGCCTGCACACTTTGCAAGAGTGCGAACTGCAAGAGCATTCTTCTGAGCACTTAGGGGAGCAGATGCACACACCTCAAAGGCATAGGTAAGAAGCGCATCTCCCGCAAGGAGAGCGCAGGATTCACCGAATGCCTTATGGCAGGAGGGCTTTCCTCTTCTCATATCGTCGTTGTCCATTGAAGGAAGATCATCATGGACAAGTGAATAAGCATGAATCATCTCGATTGCAGATGCATAGTACGCAGCATCTGCCTCGCTACCACCGAAAAGACGGCAGAATTCGATTGCAAGAAATGCTCTGATTCGCTTGCCGCCACCAAGGGTTGCATAGCGCATAGCCTCTGCCATATTACCGCCGTTAAGGCTGTCTTTATTAAGAAGCTTATCAAGTGTGGTTTCTATATAATCCGCATCGCGGCTAAGTCTTTCCTTAAGCTCTGTCATTTCAGTTACCCTCCCCTATTTCAAGAGAACTAAGCATTGTCACCTTCTGCTGTGCGCTGTCCAGTCTTGAGTTGCAAACCTTTACGAGAGCAACCGCCTCCTCGTAAAGCTCAAGAGACTGGTCGAGAGGAGACTGTCCTCCCTCAAGCATTCTGACTATTTCCTCGAGGCGCTTGAGTGCATCCTCGAATTTCATTTCCTGAATAGTATCTTTATCCATTGTTAACCTCTTCGACAACTGCAGAAACTGTGCCGTCGGACAGCTTTAAGGCAATTGTCTCACCGATTTTAGTATCATTTACGCTCTTGATGACCCTTCCCTCCTTGTCGAACACAGCAGAATAACCGCGGGTCAATACTGCAAGAGGATTCAGCGCATTAAGGGCCGCCGCAGTACGGGCAAGGAGCGCCTTTTTTCGTTCGATTATATTGTTTTCGCAGTATTCAAGTCTTTCAAATAGAGAATCCACAGTCATTCTTCTGTCCTCAATGGTATTCATAGGGGAAACGAGAGGACGGGATTTCTCAAGTCGGGAAAGATATTCTCTGAGATACTCGAATTTCTTTTTAAGAATCGCACTCTCGCGGGAAATTATATTATTGAATTTCTGCTTGAGCTCGAATATATCCGGTACTGCAATTTCTGCTGCAGCACTGGGGGTGGGTGCTCTTCTGTCTGCAACGAAATCGCAGATAGTGAAGTCTGTTTCGTGACCGACAGCTGATATTACGGGAATTGCGGATGCTGCAACAGCAAGGGCAACTACCTCGCTGTTAAACGCCCACAGATC
>JAZRRC010000182.1:0-9158 GCA_045650355.1 Candidatus Avispirillum sp.
GCATTATGGCTGCACTTTTGTCAGCAGAGGACTATAAGGACGTCACTACCAAGGTCCTTTACGGAAGCTCGATCGGAACAATTGCGGTTTATCTTGTTTCTCCTCTGCTTATATTTCTTGCCGGCTGGAGAGCGGTGTTCATTTTTTCTGCCGTCTGTGCCGCAGTGATGCTTGTTTTCTGGAATAAATATTCCTATGAATGCCCCCGCGAAAGAACGCCCGTTAAAAAAGAGAAAAAGAGCGGAGGCAACAATAAAATGCTTTTCACCCCCGTTATGCTCTGCATAATGGCAGCTATCATCCTTCAGGGAATGCTTCGTGACGGAGTTACCACGTGGATGCCTACCTACATTTCCGACGTTTATGATCTCAGCAATATCATCTCTATCCTTACGGGAGTTGTTCTTCCTGTTTTCAGCATCCTTTGTATAAAGATAACCTATATGCTGTACGCAAGATGGTTCAAAAATCCCGTTTGGTGCGCAGGACTTATTTTCGGAATGAGTGTCATATCCGCAGTGGGAATCTATTTCCTTTCAGGAAAGCTCGTTGCATTTTCAGTGCTTTTTTCCGCACTTCTTACGGGATGTATGCACGGTGTTAACTATTTGCTTGTTTGTATGATACCCGCATATTTTAAAAAATACGGTAACGTCTCAACGGCATCGGGAGTTATTAATTCCTGCACCTATATCGGAAGTGCTGCTTCCACATACGGTATCGCCTATATTTCCGAGTATCTCGGTTGGAGCTTTACCATCATCACGTGGATCGTGATCGGAATTATCGGAACGGTCCTTTGCCTTATCAGTACCAAGGGCTGGGAGAAAAAGTATCAGTGAAGAGCCCGATTTTTTGAACTGATGCAGCAAAATTAAGCAAAAGAAAAATCCACCCGAGAGGGTGGATTTTTTTATAAAAGTTATAAAAAAATATAGGGCAGGCAGCCCCTTGCCCGCCCCCATTAAAAGTTAAGACAAAACGTTGCCGACCGAAGGTCGGGTCAGCGGAGCAGATAAACCCGAATTTGATTTTTCGTTCACGTTTTTATATAAAAGAAAAGCTCCCGAAAATCGGGAGCTTTTTTGTTTAGTCGTAGTATTCGATTTCGCCCTCGTAATAATCCATAGGGCTGTATCCGTATTCCTCGGGGTCGAAGTTCTCGGGGACGGGGAGGTATACTGTGCCGTAGTAGCTTATGGAGGATTCTTTAAACTCTTCCTCGCTCTCTCCCTTGCCGAAATCGCAATTATAGGAGAATGAGATATATGATGTAGCATCAGCCTTTCCTTTGGCATTCTTTGCAGCCTCGAATGCTTTTGCAAGAACCTCTGTTGATTCAAGCTCATCCCAACGGCTGGTGTCGTCACCATCGTGGTAATAGGTATCGAGATAATAATATCTTGATTCGCCGTCCTTGGTTGTGATCTTTACGTTGCTGTCAACGTTTGCATACCACACCTCGTTTTCTTCAAAGAATGAGGGATCGAGCAGAATATCGTCAAGCTCATCAATTCCTTTTTTTGAAAACGCCGAAGTAATATCAAGGAGCATTTCAAAGGTCTTGGGGAAGTGGTCGGAGTCGATATTAATATCAACGTTCATAGAGGAGAAGTCATCTGTGTAATAGAAGATATTAAATGCGCCGGGCTCGTAAGTATAGTTCTTTGCGATCTCGTAAACATCCTCGATGGAAAGCTTATACATCTCCTTCTGGAGAGACTCAAAGATCTTTTCCTCATCCTTATCGGAAATAATATCGTTGTAATTTGCGATGGAAATAGATCCCTTTGCAGGCTTAGGAAGAGTCTGAATTGCCTTGATATACTTCTCATCGTTCTGGAGAGCATTGAGAAGTGCGGAATGCTGCTCCTCTGTAAAGGCGATATTTCTGTAATGAACGGAAAGTCCGTTTCTGATAGCAACGGTCTGGGTTGTGGCACTTGAAAGATAGCTTGAATATTTGCCGTTATCTCTCATGTAGATGCTGCCGTTCTTTTCGTAGTTCTCCATGTTTTCCTTGAGAGCTTCGCTGACGATCTCGCGAACCTTTTCGTCCGTAACCTTCAGCTTCTGGGCTTCCATGCCGTACCATTCACCACCGTATCCGCCGTAGTAGTAATATTCACCGTTTGACAGAAGCTGAACGGAATCGATATCATCTGTATCGGGGGTGTATTTTGAAGAGAGCTCGGGAATGAAAATGATGGCGAGAACGAGGACGATGCTGAGGCCTGCAACTACTGCAAGACCGGGGATAGCCTTTACACAGTTTTTCCATTTTCTCGTGGAAATGATCTCATATGCGAAGTAGATAAGAACTGTGATGAGAGAGAAAATGATGAATGCTGCAATGTTTACTTCCACAAGGAAAATAACGGGAATGAGGGCGAATGCCATTGTTATGGTGATTCTGATAACGTGCTGCCAAAGTCTGTCGGGAGCGGGGCAGGTTGCAGTCTCGCTCTTTCTCTTAACGAAAACGAGGAGCGCAAGAGCAAGATATGCGATGCCGAGGCAGATGGAATAAATATCTGCGCTGAGATTTTCCATGAGTGCAGCTCCGCCGCCAAAGGATGCGAAGAGAACGTTGAAGGTGGGGGACAGGAAGGAATTGCCCGAAGCGTTGAAAACGAGGAATTCCGCTCTGTCGGAAATAAATGCACTGAGGAGGATTATAATAACTCGGGGCAGGAAAAGAATAAGTCCCGCAACGCAGAAGTTTGAGAATATAGTTCCCGTAATTGCCATTGCAAGAGCGCATCCTCCCGTTGTCACAAGAAGGATGGCAAAATAGCTGAGAAGCAGGTCAAGTCCGCCGCCCCATGAAAGAACAAAGAGATGGGGAGGGCAGGTGTAGGTGATAAGACCGAGGAGGGAGCAGGTTGCGCTGACTCCAATGACCCATGTATAAACTGCCGCCATTTTGCTGACAAAGATGCAGGTGCGGGTGTAGGGAAGTGAGTGGTAAAAGTCACTTGATGCTCTTTTGTTAAATACGGAGAAAAGGGAGAGCACCATTATGGGGGCTACAAAAATTGTCATAAAGGCGCAGGACATAAGAACTGTTTCAAAGTTCAGGGGCATTGCCTCGAAGACGTTAGGCTTGTAGGGGGAGTTGTCGTTCAGATAATAAGTATATGACGTCAGCTGAATGATAACGGGAATGGACTGCAGAATGAGCATTGCCGCAAGGCAGAGAAAGCCGAGCACACGAAGGCGGCGAAGACTCTCTGCATATATGCCTTTAGAAAATATAGTCTTTTTCATTGTTGATTCCTCCTTAATCAAGATTGAAGGAATAGCCGAGGGCTTCCATTTCGTAGGTGAAAACTTCTTCAAGAGTGAGGGGAAGAACGTCGAGAAGAACGGGGTTCAGTGCCTGAAGCTTTGCAACAGTCTCCTCGCGCTCACCCTTAACGATAAGGTTTGCAACGCTTCCGTGCTTTACAAAGCTTACGATCTCGATACCCTCGAAGAGAGAACGGTCAAAGTCCTCGGAGAAGGCGATCTGAACCTTATACTGAGATGTTTTGAGGTTCTGAACGTCGCTTTCGAGAATGATTCCACCCTTATGGAGAAGGGCAAGCTGATCGCAGGTGTCCTCAAGCTCACGAAGAGAGTGGGATGTGATGATTGCGGTTGCCCCCCTGTCAACAACGTCCTGGCAGATAAGCTTTTTTATGTAGTTTCTCATAACGGGGTCAAGTCCGTCAAAGGTCTCGTCAAAGAAGATATATTCGGGCTTTGAGGCAAGAGCGAGGATAGTAAGTGCCTGGCGGCGCATACCCTTTGAGAAGGTGTTGATGCTCTTGTCCTGAGGAAGACCCAGATCACGTGCGAGAGTATTGAAGGTGTCCCAGTCAAAGGCAGGGTAGAGGGAGGCATACATCTTGCCCATTCTTTTCAGGTTTGCCGCGGGGATATAAAAAAGCTCGTCGGGCACGTATGCAATTTTTGCCTTGGCGGAGGGGTTCTCGTAAATAGGCTCGCCGTCAAGCAGAGCCTCGCCGCCGTCGGGCTTATAAACTCCGGAGAGGATTCTCAGAAAGGTTGATTTTCCTGCACCGTTTGATCCAACCATTCCGTATATACAGCCGTTCTGGATGTTACAGGTAACGTTTTCCAGAGCGCAGAAGCTATCAAACTTTTTAGTAAGGTTTTTAACAGAAATCATTTGTGTGCCTCCTTTTTAGGTTTTTCTGCTCGGTTTACAGCATCGATGATCTCTTCTCTCGTCACTCCGGCTAAAAGCAGCTCTGCAGTGATGGAGGTGATCTCCGAAAGACGCTTTTTGGCAATGCCTTTAAGAATATCGCCGGCGCCGGGCAAAACGTAGCATCCCTTTCCGGGAACTGAGCTGATAATTCCTTTTGCATCAAGCTCGGCATATGCCTTTTGAATAGTGTTGGGATTAACGGAAAGCTCAATAGACAAGCTTCGAACGCTGGGAAGCTGATCGCCCTCCTTGAGGAGGCCTCTGCCGATGCGCTTTTCAATCTGCTCTATGATCTGCTCATAGACCGGTGTGCGGGACATAATATCAATATAAAGCATTTTTTCCTCCTTTCTAACCGTACTATGTGTCTTAGTACAGTTTTATTATATCAAATATTTGGAAAGTGTCAAGAGGTTTTTATGAAAAAAGTTTTGTCTCTCGTTGACATAGTGAGGGCTATTTTGTATAATGTAAGTAAGATATAATGGCGAAGAATGGGTTGACGGTGATTCTAATTGATTATAATATAAATTTCGCCAAAGCGGAATTTTACCTTAATTATTCATTATTCATCATTCATTATTCACTATTCATTACTTAATTTCGCTCGGAGGTTAATATGCAAAACATCAAAAGAAGCGAATACCCCCGTCCTTCTCTCAGACGAAGCGAGGAAAGCTGGCTTTGTCTCAATGGCGAGTGGGGTTTTGAAATAGATAAGGATGCCGAGACAGATGAGGCGGAATACTCCCAAAAAACGGCATACGAAAGAAAAATAATCGTTCCCTTCGTTCCCGAGTCAAAGGAGTCGGGCATTGAGGAAACTTATCATATGAAAAAGGTATGGTATGTGAGAGGCTTTGAGCTTTCCGAGGGCTTTGACCTTCAGGCGGGAAGAGTGCTTCTTCACATCGGCGCTTGCGATTATCATACAAGAATCTGGATAAACTCCGCCTTTGCAGGCGAGCATAAGGGCGGATATACTCCTATTTGCGTTGATATCACAGACCATCTTACAAAGGGCGAGAACCGCATCAATATCTCAGCATTTGACGACGTTTGCTCGAAGATGCAGCCCTCCGGCAAGCAGTGCGAGGCCGAGGTTAACCACGGCTGCTTCTACACACGTTGCACAGGTATCTGGCAGACAGTGTGGCTTGAGTACGTTCCCGCATCTTATATCAAGCACGTAAAGATCCTTCCCGATCCCAAAAACGAGAAGGCTGATTTCACAGTTAAGGTATGTGGCAGCGGTAAGGTTTATGCAAAGGTCTCCTTCAAGGGAGAAGTGGTAGCTACTGCTGAAAGCAATGCATGCGGCGGATATGCTACATTCTCAGTAAAAATCGAGAATCCCGTTCTCTGGGATATCGGTGAGGGCAATCTCTACGACGTTGAGCTCACCTTCGGTGAGGACAAGGCATATGCTTACTTCGGCATGAGATATATTGAGACCGAGGGCAGAAAGGTGTTCCTTAACGGAAAGCCTCTCTTCCAGCGACTTGTTCTCGATCAGGGCTATTTCCCCGATGGAATCTATACAGCAAGCGATGCTTCCGAGTTCAAGCGCGATATTGATCTCCAGATGGCGGCAGGCTTTAACGGTGCGAGAATGCACATGAAGGTGTTTGAGCCCGGATTTATCTATGAGGCCGATAAGGCTGGATATCTCCTCTGGGGTGAGTATCCCAACTGGGGCCTTGATATTGCTCAGGATGCGTCAACTCCCCATATGCTTCCCGAATGGCTTGAGGCTGTGGAGCGAGACGTAAACTCTCCCTCCATCATCGGCTGGTGCCCCTTCAACGAGTCCTTCCCCATGGGAAACCGTGCACTTCCTCAGCTTTGCTATGATATTACAAAGGCATATGACCCCACACGTCTCGTTATCGACTCTTCCGGCTGGGTGCATACTGCATCTACCGACATTTACGACAGCCATGACTACGATCAGAATCCCGAGACCTTCAAGGCAAGATATGAGTGCCTTGTTACGGGAGAGGGAGATTACCCTGTAAACTATCCCACTCTCGACGACGGATATGACGGAAAGATCCCCTATTTCGTTTCCGAGTTTGGCGGCTCCTTCTTTGATCTTGATGCCGTATATGAGTGCGGCGAGCAGGAATCCTCAAACCCCTGGGGATACGGAGAGGCTCCCAAGTCCCAGTCCGAGCTTCTTGCAAGAATCTCAGCTCTTTGCTCAATTCTTCGTGAAAACGGAGAGATGTGCGGCTTCTGCTACACTCAGTTCACAGACGTTATGCAGGAAATGAACGGCGTGTTCACATACGACCGTCGCCCTAAGCTTCCTCTTGAGGATTTGCATAAGGCAATCGCAGGAGAATAATAAATATATAAAAGGATATAGATTATGAAAACAAAAACCGTAAAAGGAATGAACGATTATCTTCCCTCCGATGCGGAGATTCGCGATTATCTTCAGTCCGTAATTATTGATACTTATAAGAATTCCGGCTTTGAGCATATCATCACTCCCATCGTTGAGGATGCGGAAAACCTCGATAAGAGCGAGGGCGGTGATAACCTTAACCTTATCTTCAAGGTTATGAAGAGAGGCGCAAAGCTTCAGAAGGCTCTTGAAAGCGGCGATACAAAGGCCCTTTCCGATATGGGTCTTCGCTATGACCTCACTCTCCCCCTTTGCCGCTATTTTGCAAACAACCGCCAGAATCTCATGCTCCCCTTCAAGGCTATTCAGGCTGACAGAGTTTACAGAGCAGAGAACTCCCAGAAGGGCAGACTCCGTGAGTTCGTTCAGTGCGATATCGATATCATCGGATCAAAGGCTCCCGAGTGCGAGATCGAGCTTATCCTCACAACTGCTGAGGCTATCCGCAAGATCGGTATCGGTGATTTCAAGATCAAGATCAACGACCGCTCTCTCCTTCGTGCAGTTATCGAAAAGATCGGCTTTAGCGAGGAAAACTTTGATTCCGTTTGCATCACCTTCGATAAGCTTGATAAGATCGGCGCTGAGGGTGTAAAGGCAGAGCTTCTCTCAAAGGAATTTGACCCTGAGGTGGTTGACCGCTTCTGTCAGTTCTTCTCCGTTGAAAAGATCACAATGGATGACGTAAGAAACCTTCTCGGCGAGTGCGATGCACTCAAGAACGTTGAGTATATCATGAATTCTGTAGAGGAGATCGCAGGAGACACAATCAAGCTTGAGTTTGATATCTCTCTCGTTCGCGGACAGGGCTACTATACAGGCACAGTATTTGAGATCCACAGCATCGAGTTCAAGGGTGCTCTCGGCGGCGGCGGACGCTATGATAACCTTATCGGTAAGTTCATCGGTGAGTCTATCCCCGCAGTTGGCTTCTCCATCGGCTTTGAGAGAATCTTTGCGATCCTCAAGGACCGTGGAAACTTCAAGATTCCCGATGGCAAGGATAAGGTTGTTATCCTCTACGATCGTGAGAATTATATCGCAGCTCAGAGAAGAGCAAGAGAGCTTCGAGCAAATTATGACGTAACTCTCTGCGAGAGAACAAAGAAGGCAGGAAAGCAGCTTTCCCGTTATGCTGAGCGCGGATACACATGGTTCTTTACCGAGGGCCAGTCCGAAGAGCTCCAGCCTCTTAACTAAATAATAAAAGGAGCAGTTGGTTTTCAACTGCTCCTTTTGTTATTTAACTGCAAACTCGATTTACTTTTATAAAGTTTTTTGGGAGTGCAGAGGACTTTTTTACAAAAAAAGTCCTTTGCATTGGTGTTAATTGCTTGTCATATAAACCTCGCCCTCAAGATCCTTCCAAAGGAATGTGCCGTTTTCATAGATCATATAGCTGCAGGGGGAATCTTCCTTGGGGATAGAAACGCTTCCGGGGTTCATGTATGTGTAATTTCCGTGGTCAGTGCATTTGGGCACGTGGGTGTGACCGTTGAGAAGAATATCTCCATCGGCAAGAGGAGGGAGCTTACCTTCGTTATAGTTGTGTCCGTGAGTGGCATAAACAGCCTTTCCGTCGAGCCAGAGAATGGCATAATCCGCAAGAACAGGGAAGTCCAGCACCATCTGGTCAACCTCGGTGTCGCAGTTGCCTCTCACACAAAGAATCTTGTCCTTCAATGGATTGAGCATTGCGATAACTTCCTTTGGAGCATATTCCCTCGGAAGATCGTTTCTCGGGCCGTGATAAAGAATATCGCCGAGAAGAAGAAGCTTTTCAGCGCCCTCGCGCTCATAAGCTTCCAGAAGCTTTTTGCAATAATAAGCCGATCCGTGAATATCGGATGCGATCATAAGTTTCATAGTAAATACCTCGTTATAGTTATATAGACCAATTTTATCACGGCAGATAAAGTTTTTCAAGAGGTAAAGGTTATTGTTATAGGTGAAGAAATATTGTTTTCTGCCTTTGATTGAGTCGGAATACAGTTCTTGCTTTTTTATCGATAAATGATATAATTATAACAGTATAGTGTGAATGGAGGAATTGGTTATGGAATTTAAAACCGTTTTGAAATACATATTAAAATTTTTGGTAAGAGTTATTATTTTCTCTTTTGTTTTTGGTTTAATAAACGAGGGTGACCTGATAAAGGTTCTTGTGGGCGGTCTTGTTTTTGCTTGTGTTGGAGGTTTGATTGAATTTATAGAGTCACTGATTAAAAAAAGACAGGCAAAAAAAGTTGATGACGAAAACAAGAATCAAAAATGAAGAAGCTGATTGCAAAGCATCGTAACAAAGCTTATAAATTTGGGTTTGTCGGGCAGGGGAGACGGTCGCTTTTTTGAAAAAAAGCTCCGCAAAAAACTTTTAAAAATGATTCATTAAAGAGAGTTTTATCTCTCTTTAATGAATCATTTAAAGCCCTAACGGGCTTTTCTTTAAAGAAGTAACATCCACTTCTCGGTAAACCCCAATTATATATATCCCTTTTTGAAGTTTTTTGGGAGTGCAGAGGACTT
>JAZRRC010000183.1:0-4549 GCA_045650355.1 Candidatus Avispirillum sp.
AAAGAACGAGTATCCTGTAATCTGGAAGAATAAGGACGCAAAGCCCAAGCTTTGCTTTATGGGATGTCCTCATATGAGCCTCCAGCAGCTCAAGGACTGGACCGATAAGGTTGAAGCAGGTCTTAAGGCATCCGGCAACAAAAAGGTCGTTATCCCCACTGTATTTACAGCGGCTGACGGCGTTCTTGAGGAGTTCAACAAGACAGAGTATGCAGAGAGACTTAAGAAGACCGGCGTTATCACATCCTACATTTGTCCTCTTATGTATATGAATAACCCTCTTTGCAAGAAGATGCCCGTTATCACATCTTCCAATAAGCTTCGTACATATACAACAGCTCGCTATTATACAGATGACGAGATTCTTGAGCAGATCACAAAAGGAGGCAAAAACTGATGAAAACATTTCAGGGTAGAGTAGTAACTCCCGGTGAGGTAAGTGCAAAGGCGCTTGTTTCCCACGGTGGTCTTAATACACTTGCATCCTTCCAGAATGCGCTTCAGTTTGGCGACAAGCAGGCAAAATGCGGCGACCAGAATAATCCCGATCTTTATGGAAAGCCTATGGTAGGAACAGCTCTTTGCCTTCCCCAGACAATCGGAAGCACAACAGGCGGCCTTGTTCTTTACTGTGCAGCTGCAATGGGCCGTCAGCCCGCTTGCATGCTTTTCTCAAAGCCTATCGACTCTCTTGCGGCAGCAGGTGCTATCCTTGCTGACGTATGGGTAGATGGCGTAACAATGCCCGTTGTTGATTCCCTCGGTGACGAATTCCTCGAATACGTTAAGGACGGAATGAATATTACCGTAAAAGACGGCGGCATCGTAGAGGTAGAATAAGATGAAAGGCTGTCGCATCTGCGACAGCCTTGCTTTTTTGCAAAACCTTTTTAAAGTTTTCGTCCAACTTTTTCAAAAGGTGGCGCAGTCGAGGGCGCGGAGCCCTCGTCGCCTCCGCAGAGGCGAAATCCTTTTGCCTTCTCGGATTCCAAAGGGGACCTGGAAGAATCGAAGATTCTTCGCGTAGAAACCGAAGGTTTCTACCATGGTCGCCCACCGCTTGTGGGCGAAATACGAATGCTTTGCTCAAAACAAAATTCAAGGAGAATTATGGATATTTTAGAATCAATGAAAAGACGGCACAGTGTCCGTCAGTATAAGGATATTCCCATTGAGGATGAGCTTATTGCGGCTCTTAATGAGGAGATCGATGCCATAAACAAGGAAAGCGGTCTTCATTTTCAGCTTATAACAAATGAGCCGAAGGCCTTTGACAGCTTTATGGCACATTACGGAAGATTCACCGGTGTTTCCAATTATTTCGCACTTGTGGGAAAGAAATCAAAGGACCTGCAGGAAAGATGCGGATACTATGGCGAGCGTCTTGTAATGAAGGCCCACGAGCTGGGACTCCACACCTGCTGGGTAGCTCTTACTTATAAAAAGATCCCCGGTGTCATACAGGTAGATAAGGGTGAGATGCTGACGGTGGTTATCTCTGTCGGTCACGGCAAGAATCGCGGCCTTCCCAGAAAAACAAAGTCCGCTGAGGAGGTATCAAACGTAAGTGAAGACTCTCCCGAGTGGTTTAAGTTGGGAGTGGAGGCGGCGCTTACAGCCCCCACGGCAATGAATCAGCAGAAATTCTACCTTGCTTATAACGACGGAAAGGTGTCTGTAAAGGCGCTTTTCGGTCCCTATTCCAAAATGGATCTTGGAATCGTGAAATATCATTTCGAAATTGCGACAAATAAGAAAATCTGACCATTGACAAATATATAAATGAGGTATAGAATTTTCATATAACTATATTTGGAGTGATTGATTTGGAAAAGAAAACCGTTAATATTTCTTGGAAAACCTGTCTGAAGGTTGCCGCTGTTGCATTTGCGCTGTTTCTCGGTATTTATTACTGGAAATCAATAGCAGGTCTTTTTGTCAGCGTTTTCTCGGCGTGCGCCCCCATTCTCATAGGATTTGCCATAGCATACGTTGTCAATATCCTTATGAGCTTTTATGAGCGCCATTATTTCACAAAATGCAAAAAGAGAAAGCTTGTTGATAAGACAAGGCGACCCGTTTGCCTCTGCCTTGCAATACTCACTCTTTTACTTATTGTAGCTCTCATCGTTTTGCTCGTTGTACCCGAGCTTGTAGGATGCGTGAAATTCCTCATAGCAAAGATTCCTCCCCTTATTGAAGAAATACTGAAAAGTCCAGTTGTGAAAGAATATATCCCTAAGGATATTCTTTCAAAGCTTGCCAATATCGACTGGATGAGCAATATCACAAAGCTTATTGAAACTGTAAGCTCCGGAATCGGAGATGCCCTCGGCATCGTTGTCAATGCTGTCACAAGTGCGGTTTCCGTTGTTGTGACAGTGCTTCTCAGTATTATTTTCTCACTGTATCTTCTCGGAGATAAGGATAATTTGAAGCAGGGAACAAAGAGAGTTTTCAAAAATTATCTTCCCGAAAAGGCAACGAAGAATATTATGTATACTGCCTCTGTTTTTGACGATTGCTTTCATAAGTATATCGTAGGGCAGTGCCTTGAGGCAGTGATTCTCGGAGGTCTTTGCATAATCGGAATGCTTATTTTCCGTTTCCCCTATGCGGCAATGATAGGAACCCTTGTTGGCTTTACAGCCCTTATTCCCGTTGCGGGTGCGTACATCGGTGCTGGTGTGGGTGCTGTGATGATGCTGACGGAGTCTCCCCTGAAGGCTTTGCTGTTCCTTGTTTTCATAATCATTCTTCAGCAGCTTGAGGGTAATCTTATTTACCCCAAGGTGGTAGGCAACTCCGTAGGTCTTCCCGCTATCTGGGTACTTGCGGCAGTAACTGTTGGCGGAGGACTTGGAGGCGTTCTCGGAATGCTTCTCGGTGTACCAATAGCTGCGGCAATATACAGACTTATCCGTGAGGATATGAAAAGAAAAGAGAAAAGCGCTGACCCTGAGGACAGCGCAGAGATAACTGAATAATTTGTGTGGGAGTGCTATAAAAGCTCAAAATGATTCTTTGTGCTTTTCAGTACTCCCTCTTTTCTAAGCTTTGCAATTTCAAGGGAAAGACCGCTTCTGTCAACTCCCAGATAGTCGGCAAGAGCCTGGCGGTCAAAGGGGATAGTGAAGACGGGGTTGTTTTTGGATTTTGCCTCCATTTCAAGATATGAAAGAAGCTTTTCTCTTGTGGTACGCTTTGAGGTTATTTCAAGCTTTTTGTGAAAGGCGAGATTCTTTTTTGCAAGAACACCCATGATGTTATATCTCATCTGGTTATGAAAATGGCAGGCGGAGGTGCATCCGTTAAGAATTCTTTGGCAGTCTATAAGCATGACGGATGAGCTTTCTTTTGCCAAAACGGAAACCGGAAGATATTTTACCCCTGCGCACGCAAAGGACTCTCCGAAAAGCTCAGAAGGGGAAACTATGCCCATAATACTTCTGTTTCCGTGATAATCTGTTCTTTCTATCTGAACCTCGCCCGAAAGAACAATGCCGATATATTTCGCGCACTCTCCCTCGGAAAGAATATATTCGTTCTTTTTGTAATCCTTTACCACGGCTTTTAGACAGTCAAGCAACGTGAAAAGATCATTTTCATCTATGGCTTCAAAAAGGGCACAGCTTTTCAAAATTTCAAAATATTTTTTCATAAAAACCTACTTTTGTTGAATTTTCAACATACATTATACATTGATTATATTATAATCAAAGCACAACTTCAAGGAGGATTTTGAAAATGATCAGAAAAATTATTAAGATAGACGAAGAAAAATGTATCGGATGCGAGCTGTGTGCCAAGGCTTGCCACGAGGGTGCCATCGAAATGGTAAACGGAAAGGCAAAATTGACCCGAGAGGACTATTGCGACGGCCTCGGAGACTGCCTTCCCGCATGCCCCGTTGATGCCATATCCTTTGAGGAAAGGGAAGCGCCTGCATATAATGAGGCGGCAGTCCTTGCGGCAAAGGCAAAGAAGTCTTCGCCCCTTCCTTGCGGATGCCCCGGCACAAATTCAAGAGCGATAAAAAGAGATAAGCCTATGGCAGCCCCTGCGGCACCTGCCTGCAGTATGCTCAGCCAGTGGCCCGTGCAGATAAAGCTCGTCCCCGTTAACGCACCTTATTTTGATGGCGCAAATCTTCTTATTGCCGCAGACTGCACCGCATTTGCCTACGGCAATTTCCATAATGATTTCATAAGAAATCACGTAACTCTCATTGGCTGTCCGAAGCTTGACGAGGGAGATTACACAGATAAGCTGACAGCTATTATTGCAAATAATAATATTAAGAGCGTAACCATAGCCCGTATGGAGGTGCCTTGCTGCGGCGGCATCGAAAATGCCGCAAAGCGAGCATTGCAGCAGAGCGGAAAATTCATCCCCTGGCGAGTAGTAGTAATCTCCACTGACGGAAGAATACTTGATTAAAAAAAGGCTGTTGCAAAGATTTGCAACAGCCTTTTTTCACAGTTAGCAAAATCGGAGCTTGTAAGTGATGCGAGAGATTTAGATACTAAGCCTCCCCTTCTCAGCTCGC
>JAZRRC010000184.1:0-13998 GCA_045650355.1 Candidatus Avispirillum sp.
TCCTTGGCCCACAGAACGACATGGCTACGATCCGACTTGTCAAAATCAATTGAAAATATGATGCACGAGCGGGGGATGGAGCCCTCCCCTCCCGGGGCGCTCTCGAAAATCGGTGCTAAGGCGGGGGCTTTTATAAATACTATCATGAACTCATCCCCCTCCCACATTGCCCGGCTGTGCAGCAGCGAGATGCGTGCATCGGCAGACAGGCTTGAGACCGTGTGCGAGGAGGTTTCCTGTGGGTGCGATGCTCACGTTTGTGGAGTTTGCCGCGAAATCATCGAAAAGGAAAGACAAAACAGCGAGAAAATGGAGGCTTTTGTATGAGATTTTTAAATTCCGAGGCTCAGGACGAGGAAAGAAACACAGACAACGAAAAGCTTGACGAGATATACGAAAGCGGCAGTGTCATAGCAGAGAAGGGCGGCTCGAGAATCCATTGCCTCACGATAATCGGGCAGATAGAGGGTCACTATGCCCTCGGCGACGGGCAGAAGGCAACGAAATACGAGCATATAATCCCCCTTCTCGTGTCCATCGAGGAGTCTGACGAAATAGACGGCCTCCTCCTTGTCCTCAACACCATGGGCGGTGACGTTGAGGCAGGTCTTGCCATTGCGGAAATGGTGGCGGGAATGAAAAAGCCAACGGTTTCACTTGTCCTCGGAGGAGGTCATTCCATCGGAGTCCCCTTGGCTGTCAGCGCAAGAAGGTCCTTTATCGTCCCCTCTGCCACTATGACTATCCACCCCGTGCGAATCAGCGGAGTTGTCATCGGTGTGCCCCAGACCTATTATTATTTTGAGCGGATGCAGGACAGAATAATCAAATTTATAACCGACCATTCCTCCGTCAGCGAAAACGATTTTCGCACAATGCTTTCCCGCACAGACCAGATCGCAACGGATACGGGAAGCCTTATAGACGGTGTCGAGGCTGTTCGTTGCGGTCTTATAGACGAATGCGGCTCTCTTTGCGATGCTCTCAGAGAGCTTCACCGCCAGATAGAAAATTCAAAAAAATAAATCAAAAAACGGTTATCGGTGTCGGTAACCGTTTTGATTTGCCCGAAATCGTCAAAGATTCTTGCAACATTGGGGATTTTAGTGTATAATAAGACAGAATAGATATAAAATCGGAGATGCTTGAAATGGAAAACAACAAATACGAATCTCTTTCTAAAAAGCTTCTTTGCGTATTCAGAGAGAAGGGTCTGACCTTTGCGGCGGCAGAGTCCTGCACGGGTGGACTTGTGAACGAGAGACTTACAGCTCATCCCGGCTCATCGGATGTGGTGGAGGGCGGTGTTGTTTCCTATTCCAACAACGTAAAAATGCGCCTTCTCGGCGTTAAAAGCGAAACTCTTGAGGCCTACGGTGCAGTTTCCGTTGAAACTGCAAGAGAAATGGCTGAGGGCGTCCGCAGGGCAACGGGCGCGGATATTGCAGTATCCGTTACGGGAATTGCAGGCCCCGGAGGGGGAAGCGATGAAAAGCCTGTGGGAACCGTTTGCTTTGGCGTAGCATCTGCGAAAGAAACAAAAGCTGTAATTCAGCATTTTGAAAGCCACCTTTCCAGAGGGGAGATTCGACGTCTTGCGTCTGACTTTGCCATGAATCTCGCCATTTCGGCGGCAGAAAAAGAGGATCATAATGCTTGAAAAAATAAAATCCCCGTCTGATATTAAAAATTTTACAGACGATGAAATAGCAATACTTACAGGAGAGCTGCGAGAAAAGATAATCTCTACCGTTTCCGAAAACGGCGGTCATCTTGCATCCAATCTCGGTATCGTTGATACAACGGTGGCGCTCCACAGAGTTTTCAATTCCCCCGAGGATTCAATCGTTTTTGACGTAGGACATCAGTGCTATGCTCATAAGCTGCTGACAGGAAGATACGAGGGATTTGATACTCTCAGAAGAATAGGAGGTCTCTCCGGCTTCACATCCCGAAATGAAAGCGAGCATGACGTGCTCACAGCGGGACATTCCGGAAGCGCACTTCCCATTGCTCTCGGCATAGCAAGAGCCAATGCTCTTGAGGGCAACGATAACTTTGTTGTTGCCGTTATCGGTGACGGCTCCTTCACAAACGGTATGGTTTATGAAACCCTCAACAACTGCGAGAAGGACCTGAAGCTCATAATCGTTCTTAACGATAACGAAATGTCCATTTCCCAGAACGTGGGAAGAATGTCCAAGTATTTCACCCGCCTGAGAAACTCAAAGAAGTATTTCAAATTCAAGAAGGGTATCCAGTCCTTCTTCCAGGCTATTCCGATAATCGGCAAAAGACTTGTTCGCGGTGCCTATAAAACAAAGGAATTTTTAAAGCATCAGCTTCTTCATACCAATATGTTTGAAAATATGGGGCTTTATTATCTCGGTCCCGCAGACGGAAACGATGAGAAGAAGATGGAGCAGCTCCTTGAGGAGGCAAAAACCAAGGATAAGGTAACGATTATCCATATGATGACCCTCAAGGGTAAGGGCTATGACCTTGCGGAAAATCAGCCTGATATTTATCATTTTGCAGGCAAGTTTGACCGTGATAAGGGAGCGGATTCTCATTCAGGCGAAAGCTTTTCATCTGTTTTCGGAGATGAGCTTTGCCGTATAGCAGAAAAGGACAGCTCCGTTGTTGCAGTAACTGCGGCTATGGATAAGGGCACGGGTCTTACTCCCTTTAAGGAAAAATATCCCGACAGATTTTTCGACGTGGGTATTGCAGAGGAATGTGCCGTAACCTTTACGGGCGGTCTTGCCATCGGAGGTAAAACTCCCGTATGTGCCATTTATTCAACCTTCCTTCAGCGCTCCTATGACCAGCTGATGGAGGATATTGCTCTTCAGAACGTCCATGCCGTTATCGGTGTAGACCGTGCAGGTCTTGTCCCCGGTGACGGAGTGACCCATCAGGGCGTCTTTGACGTGCCTATGCTCACAACTATCCCCGGCATCACCCTCTATTCTCCCGAAACCTTTGAGGAAACGAGAGAATGCCTCAGAAAGTGTATAGACGGTGAGGGGCTTTGCGCTCTCCGTTATCCCAAGGGCAGCGAGGCAGACTACGACAGAAGCGGCTTTGAGGCTATCGGAGACGGTGTTCTCAGAGAAGGCGATAAGGATGCAAGGATAGTTATTATCTCCTATTCCAGAGTAATGAAGGAAGCCTATGCGGCAGCAAAGGTCCTTCGCAAAAAATTCAAAACCTCCTGTGTGAAGCTTTTGAAGCTTTGCCCTCTTGACCGTGAGGCTGTAATTTCCGCTTGCCGCGGAGCAGACGTTGTCTGCATCGTGGAGGAGGGAATGAGACGAGGCGGAATGGGCGAGGAAATATCTGCTGTTCTTTCCGCTGAAAAGGATGCGCCCAAGACCTGCATCATCGCAGTCGAAGGCTTCCTCCCCCACGGAGAAATTTCCGATCTTTATCAGATCTGCGGCTTCGAGGCTGAAAGTATTGTTCGCAGCATTTGGAAGAAAATGCAGGAATAATATTATTATAACGTCAAAATAAAAACAAAAACCGCCCAAAATGGGCGGTTTTTGAATTTTTAGGCTTGACAATATGCAAAACGAGGCATATAATGGCAACAGCAAATACAAAACACGGAGGCATTTTGCAATGGCAGACGCAAAAAGATTCACACAGTTTAACGATATAAACGGCGAGAGAGACGGAAGAGTTGAGTTTTCCGAAACAACGAACTTAATTGAGCAGTCCGTATACCACTATTCTCTTCAGGAAAGAGAAACACCCTATCTTTACCGTCAGCTTTACAGCTACGACGAGGTGCCCCGTGTTTCCTTCAACCATCGCCACGTACCTATAAATATGCCTAAGGAGATCTGGATAACAGATACCACCTTCCGTGACGGTCAGCAGGCAGGAGCTCCCTTCACAGTTCAGCAGATCGTTGATCTTTATAAGCTTATGCATAAGCTTGGCGGACCTAACGGCATCATCCGCCAGAGCGAGTTCTTCGTTTATTCCGAAAAGGACCGTGAGGCTGTCAAGAGATGTATGGACCTTGGCTATGAATTCCCCGAGATCACAAGCTGGATCCGTGCATCCACCGAGGACTTCAAGCTCGTTAAGAGCCTCGGCATCAAGGAAACAGGCGTCCTCGTTTCCTGCTCCGATTATCATATATATAATAAGATGGGTCTCACCCGTAAGGGCGCTATGGAGAAGTATATCGGTGTTATCCGCGAGGTGCTTGAAATGGGCATCCGTCCCCGCTGCCACTTTGAGGATATCACAAGAGCCGACTTCTACGGCTTCGTTCTCCCCTTTGCGGAGGCCCTCCGTGAGCTTGGCGTTGAATACGGCATCCCCGTAAAGATCCGTGCCTGCGATACCATGGGCTACGGTGTAACCTATCAGGGAGCCGCCCTCCCCCGAAGCGTTCCCGGCATTATCTACGGTCTTAACCACTATGCAGGCATCGATTCCTCCATGCTTGAGTGGCACGGTCATAACGACTTCTATAAGGTAGTAACAAACGCATCCACAGCATGGCTCTACGGTGCTTCCAGCGTAAACTGCTCTCTTCTCGGTATCGGTGAGAGAACAGGTAACTGCCCTCTTGAGGCAATGTGCATGGAGTATGCATCCCTCAAGGGCACCCGCGACGGAATGGACCTTTCCGTTATCACAGAGATTGCAAGATACTTTGAAAACGAGATGGGCTTCGTTATCCCTCCCAGAACTCCCTTTGTGGGAAGAGATTTCAACGTAACAAGAGCAGGCATCCACGCAGACGGTATGCTGAAGGACCCCGAGATTTATAACATCTTCAATACAGAGGCAATTCTTGGCAGACCTGCAAGCGTTGCAGTAGACGCACACTCCGGTCTTGCAGGAGTTGCATACTGGGTAAACTCCAGACTTTCCGATAAGGGCTGCTCCGAAAAGCTTGCAAAGAGAAGCGAGGAGGTAGCTGCAATCAAGGCTCTTGTAGACCGTGAATATGCCGACGGACGCTGCACGTCCCTCAGCGACAGCGAGCTTTGCGCTATTGTACGCACTGCAGTACCCCGTCTTTCTGCGTATTTTGAATAAAAAAGCATTTTCTGATATATATTTTTGATACTTTTTTGGAAAAAAATAAAATTCCTATTGCATTTTATTTTTAATTGTGCTACAATAACTAAGCGTCCGTATAGGCGGACTTGGTTCGTAAATTGCAGATTCAATATAAAGGAGATTTCAAAATGGATATCGCTATGCTTGTAATCGGCATTATTCTTCTCGTATTTGCCGTATTCCTTATCGCAGCTGTACTTATGCAGCAGGGTAAGTCTCACAACCTTTCCGGTACAATCGCCGGCGGTGCAGAGACATTCTTCGGAAAGACAAAGGGTCAGTCCATCAATAAGAAGCTTTCCGTACTCACAACTGTTGTTGCAATCGTTTTCGTAGTTCTCGTATGTACTGTATATATCATGCAGCCCACAACAGAGACACAGGGCGAGATCAACAGCTTCTCCGACATCTGGGAAGTTCTCTTCGGCGAGGGCGAGGCTGAGGCTATCGTTGACGACGAGGATAAGGCTGATGACCACGACCACGATGGCGACGGCAAGGCAGATCACGATGCTGATGACCACAAGGCTGAGGACAAGAAGCCCGAGGATACAACAAAGGCTGACGAAACAACAAAGGCTCCTGAGGAAACAACCGCAGTAGCTGACAGCGAAACAGCAGCTGAATAATCAAGAAATCAAAACGCTCACTGTATGGTGAGCGTTTTTTCTTTTATAAAAAACTCCTCTGCACTCCCCAAAAACTTCGAAAAGGGAATATATATAATTTTGGTTTACCGAGAATGGATGTTACTTCTTTGAAGAAAAGCCCGTTAGGGCTTTAAAGGAATCATTGAAGAGAGACAAAACTCTCTTCAATGATTCCTTTTATAAAGTTTTTTGCGGAGCTTTTTTTCAAAAAAGCGCCCGTTTCCTCCCCGATAAATCAAAGTTGGAAAGCTATAATCAACAAGGCGGGTGCAGGTACCTGCAACAGCCTTGTTGATTATAGCTTTTTATAAACGTTATATTCAGTCTCGCTTCTGATGGTAAGAGTATCGAGAGAAAGAAGCTTTTCGCGGCCCTCACGGGGACAGCGCCAATAGAAGGGTGTCATTGTGAAAAGGGAAGCGATCAGCTCTTTTGAGTCAAGGGTAAAGGAATAAGAAAGGGAGGTGTGAGCGATATGCTCGAAGCCTTCGGGAGTACGGTCAAGGGCAGGGGAGAGCCTGGGCTCACCGTAGAGCACCTCTCGCATTTCCCAAAGATGGTAGCTTCCCGAGGAGCATACAACGAGAACACCGTCGTCCTTGAGGACTCTCATAGCCTCGGAATCGGGCACGGGTGCAAACATGCTGAAAACAACGTCGCAGCTTTTGTCGCCAAGGGGCATATCGAAAATGTTTGCCGCAGCGAAGAATGCTGAGCTTTCTTTCTTTTTTGCAAGCTTTGCTGCCATTTCAGCACCGTTTTTCGACGCCTCAAGTCCGATAGCCTGAGTGGCTATTCCTTTTTCTTTGAAATATTTTTCAATATTCAGAGCATGATATCCGTCACCGCATCCTGCATCTGCAAAAACGATGCTGTCGGTAGGATGAAGATTGTCAAGGGCTGCCTTGGCTGCAGCCTCGGAAATTTTGTCATAGTATCCGCCGGAGAGAAAGATTCTTCGGCTTTTCAGCATCTCACGGTCATCTCCCGCCTTCGCATTGGATTTCTTTCCGGGGGGAAGGAGATTAACGTATCCCGATGCCGAAATATCATAGCAATGTCTGCGCTGACCGTTGCAAAACAGACTTCTGCCGTCCTGCATCAGAGGGGCACGGCACAGAGGGCAAATGAGAAAATCGGAAGGATTCATCAGTCGATCACCTCAATAAGCTTTGCGTGGAGGGCGTATCTGCCGTCCTGGGCACCGTTTGTACAGGTGGAAAGTGTGAGCATCTTGTCACCGGATGCAAAATATTCGCCTGTGTAAATATTTGAGTTTGAAAGCTTGTCCTTGGCAAAGTGAAGGAATTCATCCTCGGTAGCAAAGACAGTCTTGAAATAGAAATCGTCTGCAATTGTGTCGTAAATTGCAACGGGCTTAAAGATGAATGCGCCGTCAAGAGTGTAGATGTAGATGTTGTGGCTGTTGAAGAAATCCACGTTAAGGAACTTTTCAACGTCGTGGAACATGGAGCTCTGACCTGTTGAAACAACGTTGTGTCCGTAGATAACAGTGTTATAATTATCCGTTACCAGATCCGCAGTGGTAAGATCTGCAAAAATCGAGCCGATGGGGAGGTATTCTCCCGTATGTGCATGATCCAGATAATAATTGTTGTCATCTGTACGAACGATGGGATGGTTAATATTTGTTTCGGGAACGTAGATCCAGCCGTAAATATCCTTGTACTGAGATTTCAGCGCAGAAAGGCTCGCCTTCATCTGAGAGAGCTGCTCGTCATACTTGCCGCTGCTTGTATCGTTAACAGCGCTCTTTCCCGCATCGATACGCTCAAAAAGAGTGAGGAGGGGAGCATCGCTGCCGATGTAAGCAAGATGTCTTGTGTCAGTGGGACCGTTGTCATCAAGGGTGAAGCCGTCAAACTGATTCTGAGTGTCGGAATATATCTCCTGTCCCTTGATCTTGCCCCAGATATTTTCGCCGAGCAGATAGAGGCAGATGATTGCAACAGTGCCGCATACTACAAGGAGAGAAATCTGAATTATGTTTGTGAGCTTTGAGATTTTTTTCTTTCCCTTTTCGGGTACGATCTTATCCTCGGGCATGGTAATGTCCTCAGCTTTCAATTCATTAACGGAGGCAGAGAAATCCTCTTCTGAAAAGTCAGGGTCATAGGGCATCTCAAATGCGGGCTCTCTGACTTCAATTTCTTCTGTCTCTTCCTCGGAGGCATTTGCGGATATTTCTTCAGCTATGCTTTCTGCCGCAATGTTATTTGCCTTGGGAGCGGCCTTGTTATTCTTCTTTTTCTTTTTATGCTTTCCCATCCGAAAAGTCTCCTTTCATAGTGATACATAATAATTATATAGATTTTTTTAATAATTACAATAGCGCAACTGTTAACATTTGATTTTTTCGACTTAAAACTCTTGAAAAAAAACGGCTTTTGAGCTAAAATATAGAAAAACACACCCACCGATGCAAGCATCGGTGGGATTTTGTGCCGTTATAAAACAGATTGAGGTAAGATATGGCAGATATTTTTGATCTTTTTAAGCAGATTTCAAAGGGCAATGAGGCGTCAGGCGGCGCTCCCACCCATATGATAGTAGGACTCGGCAACCCCGGCAAGGAATATTGCGAAACAAGACATAACGCAGGCTTTCTTGCAATAGATAAGATTTGTGCGGCCCTCGGCTGCGAGTGTCAGCGAGTGAAGTTCAAGGCCTTTACAAATACAGTAAAAATCGGTGATAAGAACGTGCTCTTAATGATGCCCCAGACCTATATGAATAAGTCGGGAGAATCCGTTGGCGAGGCGGCAAAGTACTATAATATCCCTGCTGAGAATATCGTTGTTCTGGTAGACGATATCTACCTTGAGCCCGGCAGACTGAGAATCAGAAAGGATGGCTCCGCAGGCGGTCATAACGGACTCAAGAGCATAATCGAGCATCTCGGCAGCGATAAATTTCCCCGAATCAAGCTTGGCGTTGGCGCAAAGCCTAAGGAAGCGGACCTTGCAGACTGGGTCCTCGGCAGAATTTCCCGCGCAAACTACGACCTCATGGTCCCCTGCCTCGAGGCTTGCCTCGATGCATCCAAGCTTATCATGCAGGGCAAGTGCGACGAAGCCATGGGCAAATACAACGGCATGAAGCCCGAGGTTAAAGAATAATTTTTCTTGAATAACAAGAAAAATGTATGTCTGTAAACAAAGGATGCGATTCAGCCAAGCCTTCCCCCATGATTCGGGGGAAGGTGGCTCCGAAGGAGACGGAAGAGGGTTGACATCAGCACAAGAACTGTCTCTAAATTCAGTTAAGCTTGAAATGACAGAATGTATAATATTGTTTATACTATCATCTCAAGGTGCACGTAAATTAGTACGTTTGGTTTGCACCCAGGTAGCAACCCTCTTCCGTCACTCCCCGTTTTACAGCGATAATTTCTACTTTAACTCCGGGAATTTACTTCATCTTAAATTCAACGCAAGTGCAGAGTGCCACCTTCCCCCGAATCATGGGGGAAGGCTTGGCTAAAACTCCTCTTTTTATTGTAGCCTTCAAAATTACTAAGATTTAAGATAACTATGAAACATTCAAACGTAATGAGGAAAAATTCTCAAACACTGAGAAAAAACATGACCCCAGAGGAACGGCATCTTTGGTATGACTTTTTGAGTAAAAGTAATATGAGCGCCAAAAGGCAAAAGGTGTTTTACAACTACATCCTCGATTTCTACATCCCCGAGGCGAAGATTGCAATTGAGATCGACGGCAGACAGCACGGCAAAGAGGAAAACCGTGAATCCGACCGCGAAAGAGATTCTTTTCTCGCAAAAGAAGGCATCAAGGTGCTGCGCTACACAAACGTGCAGATAAACGAGAATTTCCCAAGCGTTTGCAAAGATATTCAGAAGCATTATGAAATGCGAAAAGCGAGGTTTGTATGAGACCTATTGATAATTCCGGGAAGTGGCTGGAGATAATCAATTCAAAATCAGCATCGGAAATGCTGACCGAAAGAGAATTGGAGAGTTGGGAAAGTATCCCCACCGAGGACAAGAGCAGATATTTAAAGGAACTTATTGAAAAGCCTATTGTATTTGAAAATCCCGAAATAATATACGATTGGTATTTCAGAAATAAGTGGGCAAGAGCGTTAAAGTCTGTTTGTCAAAGAGAAGAAATATCTGTATTTGAAGTAGGTGCAGGTGGCTGCGATATTGTTCCAAAAGCAGTTTCCCTAAAGTATTGTCACCCAAAAACAAGGTACATTACAGCAAATCTCAACAAAGAGCTTACTCAAATCTTTAAATGGAAAACCGAAAACGATCCTGTTGAAATCTCGGTTATAGAAGATGATGCGGCCAATATAAAATCATATGTTGGCGAAAATGCTTTTGATGCTATTGTTTTTGAGCATAGCGTTAACGATGTGCTTGAAACAATTATTGCAGAGAAATACGGAATAGATACTGTCAATCGCGGATGGATGGAGATACTTCCTGCTATTACCGAGGCGGTTAATAAAGAATGGAACAATAAAACGTTTGAACAAAACACTAAAAATGAGTTTTTGAATCTTATTCATGGATGTCTTGGCGTATTAAAGCCTGATGGCTGGCTCATTTTTGCACATTATCAATTTCAATACAATCTTGATATTGGTCTTTCTCCGGAGCTTAATCAAAATATTATTCCCATAGTTCGTAAATGGATTTCAGATTCAAACATTGGCAAAGAATTCTTTTTTGAAGAATTCGATCCCAATTGGTGGCTGTTTGTGAAAATTTAAACTATAAAAAGGCAAAACACAAAGCTGTGATGCGAATGTAAAGATTATTTAAAGTATCTTTTTTTCATTGTCTCGAATGATTTCAATATTGATTTCATGGGCGTATTTCCCGTTTCGATAATATTTAAAATCTCTCAGAGTATCAATGAGAATATTGCTTTCGTCTATACCGAATTTCTTTTCAATATTCTCGATTCCAATGATTTTTATGTTGACAGGACGTCCTACCATATCTGTAAGACAATCCCAAAAAGCATCCCAATTACATCCGTAGTAATCGGGGAAGTCAAGCTCCGCTTTGATGATTTTATGAATTTCAAGATGATGTTCAGCTTTTGAAAAATCAAGTATGTATAGTTCTTTAAAGTTGCACATGTTATTCTCCGCAAATATTTATAATTAATTATAACAGAATACAAACCTATTTAAAGTTCTTTTGCTACTTTTCTTTCAAGAAAAGTAGGTAAACACTATGAAAAACGATCTTTTATTACAAATAATGCGCGAGTCGAGGGAGTATAAGGCGCTCACTGAGGGACTTATGCTTTCACGCCGTCGTGCAAAGCAAAGACCCTGTGCTGTGACAGGCCTTTCCGAGGGTGCGTCTCCCATATTCCTCACGTCTCTTGCCGCTGATGAGGTGGCAGAGGGCAGGCGTGTGCTCCTTCTTTTCGCAAACGAGAAGGATGCCTCCGAGGAGGCTATCCGACTTGAGTCGGAGGGAATCAAGGCATACCATTTTCCTGCCAGAGACTATAATTTCAATAACACAACAGCATCCCGTGAGTATGAGCATTCACGGCTTTTTGTGCTTTCCGAGGCAATATTCTCCGAAAGCGCCTTCGTTGTCTGCGCAACGGCAGAGGCTGTCCTTCAGGTAACGGTGCCCCCCGAGGAGCTTATCCATCTGACCTACAATATAAAGCAGGACCTTCCTCTCGACCTTGACCGATTTATCGAGGTGCTGAATCGTGGAGGATACCGTCGCGTTGAGCTTTGCGAGGGCGCGGGACAGTTTGCGGTGAGAGGCGGCATTATCGACGTCTATCCCCCCGCCAAGGCTCCTTACAGAATCGAGCTTTTCGGCGATGAGATAGACCGTATCGGCACCTTTGACCCTCAGTCTCAGCGATTCGTTGATTTTATCGACACAGACCTGCTCATTCCTCCCTCCCACGAGATAGTACTTAACGATGAGCGCCGCCGTCTTATTTATGACAGCGCCGAAAAGCAGATCAAAAAGCTTTCAAAGAGCGACGATGCAGACCTTCGCACAATCGAGCTTCTCATGCAGGAGCAGGCAGACGTCAAGGAAAGCTCGGACGTTGGATTCCTTGATAAATATATCCCCGTCATCTATCCCGAGGGAGATTGCTTCTTTGATTATTTCGACGGACTCCTCGTTATCAGCGATACTTCTGCGGTAAGAGACCGTGCAAATGCCGCAGAGGAGCTTCTCAGCCAGTCCGTTCTCGATATGCTGAAGGCAGGGGAGATATATTCAAAAGCCACAGGCACCTACGTTAATAACTTTGCCCGTGTTGAGGTTGCCGCAGGAGTTCTTCCCACGGTGCTTCTCGATCCCTTTGCTAAAAATCACCCCGGTATGGTGCCCGAGGCGCGATACGATTTTGCAACCCGCCATATCCCTCCCTATGCTTCAAACACCCCTCTTATGATGGAGGACCTTTCGAAGTTTGTTGTGGGAGGCTATAAGTGTGCAGTTCTCACAGCCAACGAGGCAGAGGCGCAGAATATTGCGAAGATGCTTCTCGACGAGGGCTATTCTGCCGCAGTTTGCGACGGAGGAGCTGACTTTTTCGGAGAGAAAAAGAAGAAATATCCCGTTGCCGTCCTCTTTGGCGATTCATTCCCCGGCTTTGAGCTTATCGGAGCACGCTTTGCGCTTCTCGATTATTCCGGAGTTTCCGGTGGCTCCCAGCGAGTGCTCAGCCGCCGAAAGGGCGCAAAATATAAAAAGAAAACTCAGTCTATCCTTTCCTATTCCGACCTTGAGCCCGGTGACTACGTTGTTCACGAGGCATACGGCATCGGTCAGTATCTGGGAATAGAGACCCTCACCGTTGACGGAGTTTCCCGCGATTACGTAAAGATCACATATCAGGGCACGGATAAGCTTTTCTTGCCCGTAGATCAGCTTGATCTTGTTTCAAAATATATCGGTGCAGGTGCAGACGGCTCCGTCAAGCTTTCAAAAATGGGCGGAAGCGACTGGACGAGAGCAAAATCCAAGGCAAGTGCATCTGCAAAGGAAATGGCAAAGGAGCTTATCGAGCTTTATGCACGCCGCCGACGTGCCAAGGGCATTGCATATCCTCCCGATGACGATATGACAAGGCAGTTTTACTCCGCCTTCCAGTATGATGAAACGGAAAGCCAGCTTTCCGCTATTGAGGATATAACCCGTGATATGGAGGCCTCATATCCTATGGAGCGAATTGTCTGCGGTGACGTTGGTTACGGCAAGACAGAGGTTGCCATGCGTGCCGCCTTCAAGGCAGTCAACGGCGGAAAGCAGGTTGCAATCCTCGTTCCCACAACCATTCTCGCATATCAGCATTTCCAGACAGCCCTTTCACGCTTCCGCGGATTCCCCATCTCAATCGATATGCTGTCCCGCTTCAGAACAAAGGCACAGCAGGAGGAGTCTCTCCGCAAGCTCAGAAGAGGCGAAACTGATATTATCATCGGAACACACCGTATTATTTCAAAGGATATAGAATTCCACGATCTCGGACTCGTTATTATCGACGAGGAGCAGCGATTCGGCGTTGCCCAGAAGGAAAAGCTGAAGGAAGTGGCAATCGGAGCAGATATGCTCACCCTTACCGCTACTCCCATCCCCCGTACCCTTAATATGGCAATGGGCGGAATCGTTGATATGAGCCTTCTTGATGACGTTCCCGGACTCCGATCCCCCGTGCAGACCTACGTTATGGAGCACGACGACGGAATTATTGCAGAGGCTATCAGAAGAGAGCTTCGCCGTGGCGGTCAGGTGTTCTATCTCAATAATAACATTGAATATCTGTATACCCTCCAGACAAAGCTTAATCAGATGCTCCCCGATGCACGCATCGCAGTTGCCCACGGCAGAATGGACCGAGAGGACCTTGAGGAGATATGGGCAGGTCTTGTGAGAGGCGAGGTGGACGTTCTCGTCTGTACCACCATTATTGAAACAGGTGTCGATATTTCCAACGCAAATACCCTCATTATTGAAAACGCAGACCGATTCGGTCTTTCTCAGCTCCATCAGATCAGAGGTCGAGTGGGACGCTCATCCCGCCGTGCCTATGCATATTTCACCTACCCCAAGATGAAGCAGCTGACAGAGATTGCCGATAAGCGCCTTCGTGCAATGAAGGAGTATGCGGCATTCGGTGCAGGCTTTAAGATCGCCCTCCGCGACCTTGAGATCAGAGGTGCGGGAAATCTTCTCGGCTCTCAGCAGCACGGCCATATGGAGGCTGT
>JAZRRC010000185.1:0-3636 GCA_045650355.1 Candidatus Avispirillum sp.
CGCTACTCTCCTTGTTTTAGTTACGTCGTTGAAAAAACGATACTCAATCGTTTTTTCTTCCTCCTCACTCCAAAAAACTTTAAAAAAGAGTATTGGTTAATTTTTTTAAAGTTTTCGTCAACCTTTTTCAAAAGGTTGCAGGTTGCAAGGGCAGCGCCCTGCTCGACCTCCGCAGAGGTCGAAACACCTTTTGCCGTACGGCGGGGGTGCAGGGGGGAAGGCCACCGCATATCAGCGAATGCATAAAAAATTTATAAAACGTTCTGAAAAACCAAAAAGGAAAAATCAAATGGAAAATTTTGAAAGATACTTTCTGCATGAGAAGAAGATCCTTCTTGAAAATATAAGCTATGAAACCGTGAAGGTTGAGGGAAGACCCTCCGATATGAAGCTTGGAGTTAAGGATACGATCGTTGCCCAGCTTCTGAAAAACGGTGTTAAGATCAATTTCAACCGTGCTCTCAATTTCGATCCCGAGGGAATCTTCTCCCTTTCCGTGACGTATAGCATGATGATGTTTTTCGACCCCACAACAAAAGAGGAGGTCGACTGGAAGAATACAGATATTGCAACGGAGTTCAGACAGAGCTGTCCCCATCTTCTGACAGCACTTATGTCCCGCACCTCTCTGATGGTATCTCAGATTACGTCAGCCGGCGGACAGAATCCTATTGTAACACCTGCGTCTCCCGTAGCTCCCCAGGTGCTCTGAAGCAATTTTATTGGAATGGTGAAATGTTATGGCTAAAAAGAAAACGGTTTTAAAAATTCAGTATGATTCACCTGTGGTGCTGACCTTTGCCCTCCTTTGCCTTGGCGCACTGCTTGCAAATTATCTGACTGACGGATGGACAAATCAGAATCTTTTCTGCGTTTACCGTGCGTCGCTTTATGATCCGCTCACCTACGTGAGATTTTTCGGTCACGTGCTGGGTCATGCGGATATGGTCCACTTTTTCTCAAACATCTGTCTTCTTCTCGTCCTCGGACCTGTTGTTGAAAGCAGATACGGCAGCGTTAACGTCCTGCTTGCCACTCTCGGCACAGCTCTTGTAACCGGACTTGTTCAGTTTATATTCTTCCCCGGCACAGGTCTTCTCGGTGCTTCGGGTATCGTGTTTATGATGATATTCCTCTCCTCCGTTTCAGGCATCAAGGGAGGCAATATTCCCGTAACTCTTATCTTCGTTGCCGTTGTTTATCTCGGTCAGGAGATGTCTGCGATGTTTTTCCAGGATGACCAGACGTCACAGCTCACACACATCATCGGAGGCGTTTGCGGCATCATTTTTGGCATGATGATGGCGAAAAAGAAAAGATAACAGCATTATTTTTGTTGACAAAGGCTACAAAATGCAAAAAATCGAAGAAAAAGTTGTTCAGGTTGTTGACTTAAGATACAATAAAGTGTTATAATGATATGAATCCTGGTCAGTATTTATACTGCCGCCTAAAGGGGAATGTATGACAACGAAGTTCATAATGATAGCCTCTTCAAAGGGCGGTGTCGGTAAATCTACTGCCGCTCTCGGTATATCCCGTGCGCTTTGCAGCATGGGGCACAGGGTCCTTCTTTGCGATCTTGATTTCGGAAATGCCTGTCTTGATATGCTTCTCGGTGTTCAGGACAGCGTCATCTGTACGATTCAGGACGTTGCGAGAGGGCGTGTTCCTTGCAGTGATGCTCTGCTGCGGATCGAAGAAGAGGTTCAGGAAAAAAGAAAAAAACGCAAGGCAGCTGCTGCAGAGGCGGGAGAGCTCTGGCTTCTTCCCTCAGTTGCAGGCGGTGCAGGATGTATTCCCACCTTTGAGGGAGAGGACCCCAGAGAGGGAAACGAGCCTGTGCTCAAGGCTGTAAAGGATGCAGCGCTTGAGGTGTCTGCCGATTTCGTTATAATTGATACCGGTGCGGGCTATAACCGTGCGGTGAACGTCGGAGCAGACCTTGCAGACCTTGCTCTTGTAGTAACAGGTCAGATGCCTGTTGCCCTTCGCTCTGCGGAGGCGACCGTGGGCAGACTTTACGATATGGGTGTGGAGGATATCCGCCTCATTATCAATTCCTTTGATGCCCAGGGTGTTATTGATGACTCCAGAAGAGGACTTTTCAGCGTCATCGACGAGTCAAGAGCACCTCTTGTGGGAGTTATTCCTTACGATTATAACCTGATGCTCACTCATGAAAGGCTTCTCCGTCAGGGGAATGATTCGGAGAGTGCGTTTTCCAATATCGCAAAGCGACTTTGCGGTGAAAACGTTCCGTTGTTTTCGGGCATGAAGCGCATCAGAAAGCTTAAAAATAAAATTTGTCTTTAAAATACAGGGAGGAAACCATGGAAATAGCAATTATCGCAGATGATTCCAAGAAAGAATTGATGACGCAGTTTTGTATCGCATACTGTAACATTCTTGCAAAGCACAATATATGCTCAACAGGCATCACCGGCAAGTATATTTCCGATGCCACAGGTCTGAAGATAGAGAAGCTTCTCTCCGGTGCTCACGGCGGCGTTCAGCAGATCGCTTCCCGAGTTTCCTACAACGAGATCGACGTAGTTCTGTTTTTCAGAAACTCCGATCCGGGAATGTTCTCCCGTGAGGAAGAGGATGCGCTTCTGAGAATGTGCGATATGCAGAATATCCCCGTTGCAACAAATATCGCAACTGCCGAGGTCCTTGTTTGCGCTCTCGACCGCGGCGACCTTGATTGGCGAGAGATCGTTAATCCTTCCTCAAATCTTAATAAGAAAAAGAGAGTCAATTATTAAAAATCGAGAGGCTGTATCAAAGTGCATTTGTACTGTTTTGCAGCCTCTTTTTGCGTAGAAAGAGAGTATAGCGTGGCACAGTTAAAGATCCTTGCTCTGGGAGACGTTATCGGTGCGGGTGGCTGTCAGTACCTTTCAGGTGGCAGACTCCGCAGAATGAGAGATACCCTGGGCGCACAGCTCGTAATAGTAAACGGAGAAAATTCCGCAGTCGGCAATGCCCCCACTCCCGACAGCATGGAGGAAATATTCGAGGCGGGAGCCGACGTTATCACAGGCGGTAACCATACCTTCAAGAAAAGACAGATATACGATTATCTTGACAGCCATCCTATGGCAATAAGACCTGCAAACTACCCCTCCGATGCCCCCGGCGACGGATATTGCATTGCAGATTGCATGGGCTGGAGAATACTTGTTATAAATCTTCTCGGCACAACCTTTATGGACAGCCTCGACAGCCCCTTCAAGGTGGTGGATTCCATCCTCCAGAGAAACAAGGGAAAGTACGATGTCGCAGTTGTGGATATCCATGCGGAGGCAACGAGCGAAAAGCTTTGCATGGGCAGATATCTTGACGGACGTGTAGCGGCAGTTTTCGGAACCCATACCCACGTGCAGACTGCAGATGCAAGAGTCCTTCCGGGCGGCACGGGATATATAACAGACCTTGGAATGACAGGCAGCGAGGCGGGCGTCCTCGGTGTCAAGACCGAGTGCATCATTCATAAATTCACAGTTCGCACCCCCGTATACTTTGAGCCTGCAGAGGGAGAGGTAGCAGCCCACGGTGCACTTTTCACCGTTGATACCTCCACAGGACTTTGCACGGAAGCGGTTGCGGTAACCTTTTATGGTAGCCGCAGAA
>JAZRRC010000186.1:0-3142 GCA_045650355.1 Candidatus Avispirillum sp.
TAAACGTAAGCGCAAAGGATAAGGGCACAGGCAAGGAGCAGCACATCACAATTACCTCATCAACAAATATGAGCGACGAGGACATTGACCGCGCAGTTAAGGAAGCTGAAAAGTTCGCAGAAGAGGACAAGAAGGCTAAGGAGGCTGTTGAGGTTAAGAACCGCGCAGAGCATATGATCTTCCAGTCTGAAAAGACACTTTCTGAGATCGGCGATAAGGTATCTGAGGCTGATAAGGCTCCCGTAAACGAGGCTCTTGAGAAGCTTAAGACTACAGTAAACAGCGGCGATACAGAGGCTATCAAGGCAGATACAGAGGCTCTTGAGAAGGCATTCTACGCTGTAAGCGAGAAGCTCTACCAGCAGGCAGGCGGTGCACAGGGCGGATTTGATCCCAATGGAGCTCAGGGCGGCTTTGACGGCGGCGCACAGAGCGGCGACGGCACATTCTACTCTGCTGACTACGAGGATAACTCTGACAAATAAGTTAATTGACCTTATAAGGCTGCCCGCAAGGGGTGGCCTTATTGGGCGTTTTAGACCTACATAAAATTTTAAGGATTTAGGCTACAATGGCAGATAAAAGAGATTACTACGAGGTGCTGGGACTTGAGAAAAGCGCCTCAGAGGATGAAATAAAGAAAGCGTACCGTAAGCTTGCAAAGAAGTATCATCCCGATATGAATCCCGGTGACAGCGAGGCGGAGAAAAACTTTAAGGAAGTTAACGAAGCATACGACGTTCTTTCCGATCCGGATAAAAAGGCTAAGTATGACCAGTACGGTCATGCAGCATTTGATCCTGCGTCAGGCGGATTCGGTGGCGGCGGATTTGGCTTTGACGGCTTTGATATCTCCGATATTTTCTCCAATATTTTCGGCGGTGGCTTTGGCGGAGGCGGTTCCAGAAGACAGAACGGTCCCATCCGCGGTGACAATATAAGACTCAGACTTACTCTTGATTTTGAAGAGGCAGTTTTTGGTTGTAAGAAGGATATTCAGTATCAGAGAGTTCAGAGATGTCCCGATTGTTCAGGTAGCGGAGCAGCTCCCGGAACAAGCGCTAAGACATGTCCCGACTGTCAGGGTCGAGGTCAGGTAAGAGTTCAGCAGAGAACTCCCTTCGGTATGATGCAGACAACACGTGACTGCAGCAGATGTAGCGGTAGCGGTAAGATTATCGAGACACCTTGCAAAAACTGTAGGGGTCAGGGCTTTGTTAAGGCTACAAAAAAGCTGACTGTAACTGTTCCTGCAGGTATTGATGACGGACAGGGAATCGTGCTTCGCGGCGAGGGATGTGACGGCACAAACGGGGGTGGAGCAGGAGATCTCCAGATCACCTTCAACGTACGTCCCCATGCATTCTTCGAGCGTGACGGATACGATATTTACTGCGATATTCCCGTTAATTTTGTCGATCTTACTCTTGGTGCGGAGATCGAGGTTCCTACGATTGAAGGAAAAGAAAAGCTGAATATACCCGACGGAACACAGACAGGAGCACAGTTTGTTCTTCGTTCAAAGGGTGTTCAGGTTGTTAATTCCTCCCGTCGCGGTAATATGTATATTACAGTTATCGCAGAAACTCCCAGAAGTCTTACTAAAAAGCAGAAGGAGCTTCTTGAATCATTCCGCTCAAGCTTTGATAATTCAAATCATCCCAAATGGGAAAAGTTCAAGAGAAAGTTCTTTAAATAAAGCGTGAAACTAAGAGAGCAAGGAGCAGGCTTTGTCCTTTTCGCGCCAAACTCTCCTTAAAATGGGGCCCAACCCATTTTTGTTCCGAAGGAACACATTCGAGTTTCAATAGTAAGCCGCATAGCGGCAGAATTGAGGTTATTATGTCAGATAAATGGATACAGATTAAAGCGAGCGCTGAGAACAAGTATCTTGACGATATTTGCGCAGTTATGAGCATGGTTGATGCGGCTCTTATGATCGAGGATTATTCCGACGTAGAGCGTGATCTTGACGGTGTTTACGGTGACCTTATCGATGAAGAGCTTCTCGCCCGCGACAGAACAACGGTTTCCGTTTCTGTTTATATTCCCGAGATCAAGAACCCCGCAGAGAGCGAGGGCTTCATCAGAGAGCGCCTTGCGGCACTTTCCGTTCCCGCAACAGTTGAGATCATCGGTGTTCATGAGTCCGATTGGGCAGATTCCTGGAAGCAGTATTATAAGCCCATCAAGACAGGTAAAAGAATAGTTATCGTTCCCGTCTGGGAAAAGTATGATGCCCGGGAGGGTGAGATCACAGTCCTCATGGATCCCGGTATGGCATTCGGTACAGGTACACACGAAACAACCCGCCTTTGCGCATCTCTTCTTGAGAAGCATCAGAAGGCAGGAGATAAGATGCTTGACGTAGGCTGCGGAAGCGGTATCCTTGCGATCTGCTCAGCAAAGCTTGGCGCAAGTGAGTGCTATGCTTGCGATATCGATCCCAATGCAGTAAGAATTGCACAGGAGAATACAGAGATCAACGAAACTCCCAACGTAAAGGTTGGCGTTTCCGATCTTCTCAAGCAGGCTGAAAAGGTAGAGGGCGGCTACGACATCTGCTGCGCGAATATCGTAGCGGATATCATCATCCGTCTGGCGCCCGATATCGGCTCCTTCATCGCACCTGACGGTGTTATCATCGTTTCCGGTATTATTACCGAGCGTGCTGATGAGACTCTCAATGCACTCAATGCCCACGGCTGGGAGCTCATTGACGAAATGAGAGAAAACGGCTGGTTCGCAGGCGTACTCAGAAAGAAATAAGAATCAAAAAAAGAAGAAATCCGCCTCGGGGCGGATTTCTTCTTTTTATTGGGTGTTGTATAAATTTGGGTTTATCGGGGAGTTTGAAAAATAGGCTCCCTCCGGGAGGGAGCTGTCACCGAAGGTGACTGAGGGAGAATTGCGTAAGCTTTAATTTTTGCAAACATTCCGTCCGAAGAGCATGGAAAATCTGTACCTTACGCAATTCTCCTTCCGTCACCCTTCGGGCGCCACCTTCCTCCCGGAGGAAGGCTAATTAAAATAACCATGCGAAAGGAACGAAATTGGTATATCGTAGGGGAGGGGTTCCCCCTCCCGCTACAGACGCAATGATTCGCTGTGAATACCGTTTCGATTCGTGGGAGGGGAGACC
>JAZRRC010000187.1:0-12910 GCA_045650355.1 Candidatus Avispirillum sp.
CAATATCACAACAAAGTCCGGAAAAAAGCTTATTCATACATATTCCGACCCTCCCGTTGATGCAGGTGAGGATACCTCCACTAATTATAACTACATTCCTTTCCTCAGCACAACTGTTTTCCCCAAGGCTGACGGTGAGTATAACAATGCTTCCGCAATGATCAAGGATATCAGACCCGGTCTTGTATGGAATCACGTTATGGTCGGCTACGACGGATATATGTTCTATGAGGACACCAAGGAAGACTTCCTCGGCACAAGCGTTCTTAACGGCTCCATCTATAAGAAAGCTAAGGAAATGCTTGAGTCCAGCCAGAAGTGGGCAGAGCAGCACGGTATGAAGTTCTATATCGTAATCGCTCCCAACAAGAACACAGTATATCCCGACTATATGCCCGACGGCTATACAATGGCAAGCTACCGCAGATACGATCAGTTCGTTCAGCTTATCAACGATGCGGGAATCACAGCAGTAGACCTCAGAGGTGCTATGGCGCAGTCTGTAAAGGCAGCTCCCCAGAAGAACCTCTATTATAAGTACGATACTCACTGGAATAACCACGCAGGCTTCATCGCTTATCAGACAACGATGAACATGATCAAGAAGGATTTCCCCAATGCTGTTATCCATCAGAAGAGCGAGTATCAGATCAACTATGCTGAAACTTATATGAAGGACCAGGCATACTACCTCGGTCAGTACTCATACTATAAGGACTACGGTCCCATCTATACTCTCAAGAGCACAAAGACTGCGAAGCTCGTTGATTACGATCCTATTCAGGGTTGGGGTCAGTTTGCATTTGCATACGAGGTTACAAGCGGTAACGACAGAGGCTTCTCCGATAAGCTCAAGTGGCTCCAGTATAAGAATGAGTACAATACAAATGCGCCCAACGCATACATCCTCCGCGACTCCTACAGTATCGCAATGATCCCCTTCTTCAAGGATTCTTTCCATCTTAGCACATACAACTGGACATTCTCTCTCAACAGATGTAAGAGTGAGATCCTCAAGTATGATACTGACGTTATCATCGCTATCATTGCTGAAAGAAACCTTAAGAACTACGTAAACCAGAAGGAAGTTACAGACTAAAAGAGGTAAATTATGAGAAAGATCAGTTTAATTCTTGCTATTCTTATGATTCTCAGCTCCATGTTCGTTTTTGCATCCTGCACAAGCGATAAGGCTGATAAGAATGACGATAAGACAGAGGCAAACGATTCAAAGGGCATTGATCCCGCAGATGCAGTTCTCAAGGATATGGTAGCTGCAATTGAGAAAAAGGAAAACTTCAGCGAAAAGGTTGAAGAGATCCTTTATAAGGATGAAGATCCCGATGAAATGGTATGCTGGACATACGGTGTTATCGATATCAACGCATACGATCTTCTTTGTGACTACGTTATCACAATGCCCTCCGATTACAGCCACACACTTGCGATCCTCAAGTTTGAGGACGGCATGACCGATGCAGACTTTACAGAGGTAAAGGATGCTATCACTAAGGAGTATATCAAGTCCAGATCAAGCGCGCTTCAGATGTATATGCCCGATGAGTACGCAAACGTTGAGTGGGCGCTCCAGAATCCCGATAAGATATGGCGTCAGTACGGCGACAATATGCTGGTTCTTGCTATCACAGTAGATGAAGAGCCTAAGGACGTATGGACAGCCATCGACAACTACCTTGCAGGTAAGTAATAAAAAAAGAATCTCAGCGAAAGCTGAGATTCTTTTTTTATTTGATTTTTAAAGCTTTTTTCAAAACGTGGAGAAGCTTCGATGCCATTCTTGTAAAGCCGAGATCGTTCGGGTGGATAGTATCCACCGAACAGGCATCGGAGAACTCTCCTTCAAAAATTCTTCCGCCATCAATGAAATACACGTTTTCATCGCCCATTGCAACCGCATTGTCATAGGTCGCTTTGATAATATCTCTGCGTGTGCGGTCGTCCCCCTCCTTTGCATTATAGGGAGCTGAGAGCATGATTATTGGAAGGTCAGGGTGTGCCATTCTTATTCTTTTGAAAAAGGGCTCGTGAGTAGATTTCAGATATTCTGTGCTGTTTGCATTATAATCATAATCGTAAACGAAGGCACACATCGGAAGAGATGCGATATAATCAGCCATCTCAGGCTCTGCAACGCAGGCTCCCGAGAAACCGAGGTTAGTATGGTCAATATTGGTTTTGTGGGTTATAAGGGCGGGATAAGCGTTTCCCGGGCGGGATGCACACCCTCCCTGAGTGATGGACGAGCCGTAATATACTACAGGCTTGTCAAGAGAAAACTCTGCTCCCTCGGAAACTCTTGAATCGGGGGCAAGACCTATATCAAGCCTTTTGACTCTGTTGTAAAGAGGGAAGTATATGGTGTATGCGGTAAGCTCTGTTTTTTCATTCGAGAGCTTTATAATACTGTGGTACTGCCCTTGTCCGTGGCAAATTCCCGTGGCAGGAATAAAGGGGCGAACAAATTCCTCTTCATTTCCGTTTTGGCGGTAAAGATCAAAGCCGCAGGAGCCTGTCAGCGTCATATGAGCCATATGGCAGGCATCGCCGATCTCGGCATAAATTGCAATATAGGGAGAATCTGTTGAAAAGCGGACCTTAACTCCCGCAGTATTGTCTCCAAGCCAGTTTGCACCGCCGTTGACGCCCTCTATAACGGGAATTCTGCGAAAGGGAGCATCCTCGTCCATATTGCAGATGCCGTAAATTTCAAAGGGGTTGTTTTTTACGTTGCAAAAAACAAGGTCGCATCCGTCGATGGACGTCTCTGCGAAATTGCGGTCTACGTCTTCGATTCTGTATGCCATAATTACCTCAATAGTTGTAATGCTTTCTCATTCTGAAGAACAGGTATGTAGTAAGCACAAGGGAGAGCAGCTCAGCTACAGTAACGGAGAGCCATACTCCGTTGATTCCGAGAATTATGGGAAGAGTAAGTATTGAAATAAACTGGAACAAAAATGTACGGACAAAGGAGATAAGTGCTGAAATGATTCCGTTGTTAAGGGCTGTAAAGAACGAAGAGCCGAAAATGTTGAATCCTACGAAAATGAAGGAAATGGAATAGATCATAAAGCCGTTTCTTGTCATTTCCATAAGAGTGCGGTCGTAGCCTACGAAGATACTTGAAAGGGGAAGGGCAAGAAGCTCTGCCGCTGCAGTCATAATAATTGCAAGGATTGCAACAATGCTTATTGTTTTCTTTGCAAGACTTTTCAGCTCATCTGAATTTTCCGCTCCGTAGTGATAGCTGATAACAGGAGCAGATCCGATTGAAAATCCTATAAATACGGAGGCGAAAATAAAGGCAACGTACATAATGACGCCAAATGCGGCAACGCCGTCCTCGCCCGCAATCTTCATAAGCTGAATGTTGTATATCATATTAACGGTGGACATGGAAAGGTTGACCATCATCTCGGATGAGCCGTTCGCGCATGTTTTGAGCAGTTCCTTGCCCATAAAATGGGTTTTTCCCAGTCTGAGAACGCCTTTTTTGTTTGTGGCAAAGTAGATGAGGGGGATGATGCATCCGATGAACTGGCTTGTGGCAGTTGCCGCCGCCGCACCGATGATGCCCCACTTGAAGACTACAATGAAAAGTGCATCAAGAACGATATTTGTAACTCCTGCCGCAACAGTTACGGTAAGACCGAACTGAGGCTTTTCCGCAGCTACAAGAAAGCTCTGAAACTCGTTTTGTAAAACAAAGGCAACGGATGCGGGGATGAGTATTCTTCCGTAGGCAACGCAGTTTGTAACCATATCGCCCTCAGCGCCCATGGCAATAATGATGGGCTCAAGGAAGATTACTCCGATTGCAGAGAGAGCAATTCCGAAAATAACGGAAAAATAAACGAGAAAGGAAAAGATCTCATTTGCTTTTTTTCGGTTTTGCTGACCGAGAGTCATTGAAACAAGGGCGCTGCCACCCGTACCGATCATGAAGCCGAGTGAACCGCAGATCATACATACGGGAAGGATAAAATTGATTGCCGCAAACTCCGCTTTTCCAACAAAGTTTGAAACGAATATTCCGTCTACTACTCCGTAGATAGATGTGAAGATCATCATTATCACGGAGGGAATGGTAAAGCGAAGAAGCTTTTTAAAGGTAAAGTGGTCTGAAAGCTGGATAGTCATTATTTGGTTCCTAAATTAATCTCGTAGTCATATTTTGCGCCGTGAGCACCGAAGATGTGCCATTTGCCGATACCGAGGCGCTGCATGATAGCCTCACGCTCCCTTGTGCAAAGAGCCTTGTCGGTATCAACGGAGGTTGTGAGGATGGGGGCATATTTGTTGTACTGCTTCTGTTCAGCGGTCATTCCCTTGATGTTTACGTAAATATCGCCTGTAAATGCGACCTTATGTGTATAATCAATGAGAACTATTTCTCCGGGAAGGTGTCCGCCTGCGCCCTCGTAGACCTCAAAATTAAGCTCGCCGAAGGGCAAAAAGCCGATCTGTCTGAGAAGCTGACCGTCCATATCTCCGCCGTCGCCGATGACAGTCATCTTGTCGGGATCGGAGGGGGTGTGCTCTGTAAGAGTTTTGCAGATGCGGATATAGGGTGTGTGGAGATGATTTTTTTCTCTCATGCCGTCAAGACCTGCAAATTCCTCGCAGAGGCTGTCGCGGCTCTTCTTACTTGCAAATACCTCGTCAAACATAGGAAGAAGACCTGTGTGGTCAACGTCGATATGAGTGAGAACGCAGGATTTTTTAATAGAATCAAACTCGGGAACTACCTCCTTGATAATGGGAAGCATCTCTTCCTTGTAGCAGGCAAAGCCTGTATCAACGAAAAGATACTGACCGCAGCTCTTGATGATGGCGGTGTTGCTTCCGCAGGGAGGCTCGATTGTTGTGATCTCGGTGTTTTCCGTGATCTTGTGTGTTGTGATTCTGGGAGAGAATGCCTCACCCTTGCAGTTTGCAAGAAGGGAAGCAAACTTTGCAATGCAGTCGAAGGTACGGTAAGGTGAAAGTCCGCGAGACTCAAGCACCTCCATTGCAAGGTTTGTATTTATGAGAAGAAGCTCACGCTTATCCTCATCGGTGCCTGCGGCATCCATAAGGCTCTGAACGAAGGCTCTGTAGAAAAAGCTGTTGTCGTAGATCTTCTCGCTCTTGTTATATTCGATAACTCTGAATGCGCTTATCTCATTAGCTCTTGCAAGGAATTCATCAAATACCTTCTCGTCTTCAACACGAATACCTATCTTGAGTGACTGATACTCGTCTGTAATCTCCTGAGAGCTGATATAAGAGATGTTAAGACCGTATTCCTCTATAAGAGTAAGCACCTTTGTAGCGCTTCCTGTAACGTCTCTGAGAGTAAATTCAAGAAGAACGATTCCCACGTCGGAATCGGAATTGTTGATATATCCGATATCGGAGAGGAGGCGGTCTGCTTCAAGAAGCTTGTCCTCATCGCCCTGAACCTCAATAAACAAAGCATGAGAGTCAACAGCCTTGTTGTAGCTGACTCTTGTGATGTTGATACCAAGCTCAGTAAAACACTTGGTAGCCTGAAGAAGAGCGCCGATTTTGTTGGGAATATTTGTAATATAGGTTTTTTTCATATTTATTTCCTCTTTTAAAGAAAGTAAAAAACGGGACAATGCATATAATGCGTCAGTCCCGTTTTATTGATTTTTATTGGATCTGATCGCAGAAATCAATCAGCACTTTCAAGGAAAGTACCGTAATAGCCGTCAAGAAGAGCAATTTTTGTGTCTATAAACGTCTTAAGCTTATCAACAGAGTCCTTATTGTAGTGAAGTGTGCCCCAGGTCTTAAGGTCTCTTGCCTTAGCACCGCTTGATATAAGAACTTCTGTGTTACTGTCTATCAATGAATAGATATTTTCTGTAGTGATGGTAGTCTTTCTGAGCTCAAACCAGCGCTCTGCCAGCCTTTTGTCGATATCGGGATAGGCACCCTTCATCATATCGTATTCTTTTCTGAAGCAAAGTCCGTTAAGCTTTGTATCGTAGTCGTATACAAACCAATCGTAATAAGCAACACCGAAGGAAAGGTCTGTATCCCAGGGGACAAATGAAAGCTTATATCCGCTGCCGTCGGGCTCCAGGAGATAGAACATATTGTTAAATCCCTTGTTGTCGTGCATTGCGCCCAGCTGGATAAGGATGCTTGCGTCAATAAAGCTGTCAAGATCGATTAAGCTTGCATCGAAATTTTCAAGAAGTGAGAAGGTCTCATCCACGGAAAGGTTGGAATATATTATTTCATATCCCTGTCTCGGGTCATCTGCCTGCCATGTGTGGAGTCCCTTGAAAAGAACGTCATCACGGTCAAGCTCAAGATATTTGTTGTCAATTCTGCGCTGAAGCATATAAAGACCGCTGTATTTACCGTTTATAACCACCTCAACGTATTTTCCCGTTGACATCTTGGTTGAGGATGAGCCGTTTTTTGAGTTCATCTCATCCCAGATGGCCATAGCAGTTCTTTCGCGCACGTCCGTATCGTCAGTGCTGAGGGGATTGAGGATCCAGTCGTCATCCGCACCCATACCGAGAAAGGCTACGTCATTATTATTGCCCTTTTTTGTTTTAAGAGAAAGCTTATAGGGCTTTTTTGCAAGGAGAGCAGAGGTTGCGCCTCTGATATTCCATTCTGTTTCCGAGCTGTTAACGGAGTAGCGACCGTAATCGGGATCATATCCTGACCAGACACAAACTCCGCCACGGTTAACCTCTCTGTTGCTCTCGTTCATATGAGAATATTCTCCGTCAAGACGGACAACGGGGAGGGTAGTGAAAATAACGCTGTATTCCGTATACTGCTTTTTTGGATTTACAACGATAAGCTTAAAGCGCTTACCGTCTGAAACTGCTTTTTTCAGATCTTTAAATCCGTCACAGTCCTCAAAGTAAAGGCTGTGATCATTGTGAGCGATCTCAAGGTTTCCGTAAAGATCAAAAAACTCTGTTTCTTCGTCTATATCCTGGGAAATATAGATGGTATTTGTATCCTTGTCCACGGGAGCAGGCTCTCCGTTGAAAAGAAAGCTCTCGCTGTAGTCGCAGTCAAGCTTTTCACTGTAGGAGCTTATATCGTCCCCGGACATTACCATTATGCCCATACAGGAGGATTCTTCTATCTTTTTTGAAAATAAAATGACAGACAAAAGCGCAAAAAGAGTGAGTGCCAATGCTAGCCATCGCCAATATCTGTTTTTCTGCATAAAGCACACTCTCCTTTCAGAGCATTTATCTGTCAACGGGGAAGTCTCCGCGAAGGGCAAGTCTTCCCAAATAGTATTTTGAAAAAGCTGTTTGTCTCAGCTTTCCTATCTCCAGCTGCTTTGCGATAACATCGGGAAGTATTTCGTCATACTTAACCTCAAGAATGTGAAGGCGGGCAGGGAGGATCGGGATCATTACGGGAACTCTTTCTTCAAAGAAATCGTCGCAGTATCTGCTTGCCGTAATATTTCGGTCAAAGGTAACGCGAACGTTACCGCTTGGGTGAACAAAGGCACTTCTTTCATAGGTGATAATAACCTTAGGGCGCATGAGCCTGCTTCTCATCTGAAGCTTAAGCATATTGAGAGGCGCTCTGTTATCAATTGTAGTGGGGATAGTACCGTCCATTATCTGCTGACACTCCTCGAGTGTAAGTGAGCAGGACGTTTTTTTAGTATACCCGCGGTTCTTTTCCTTGATCTCAAGATGAATGACCTCGCCCTTCGTATCGTAAATACGGATACGGTATTTCTGGCGCTGGTCTACACCTGCCTCGTTTTCGCCCATACAGCTGTCATCATAGTCATCAAAATAAAGACTTCTGATTTCATAGCAGCTGTCTGTCTGGTGAATATCCGGCTTCATTACGGTACTGAGCCTTGATTCCAGAATTCTGAGATCGGCATCCGTAACCAGATATTTTTTTTCAACTCTGTAATCTATGAGAAATCACTCTTTCCTTAATAAGATATCAGAAGCGGACCTCGCCGTCATGGCGAAGAAGGTTTACGCTTGAAACGCTTTCGATTTTAGAAACGCTTTCAACAAGGTCAAGCTCTTTTTTAACTCTGAGCTCGAATATCCATTCAACACCGCGCTTTGTGATGTTTCTTGACTGGATTCTTGCGCCTCTGGAGAAGGACTTGATGCACTTAACGAGAGCCTCCTCTGATGCAACGTCCTCAGCGCTTACTACAAGAATGCAGGGAGCACGGAACGTGGGAATAAGGTCGAGAAGGAAAATAAGAGCAGTAATGCAAAGGCTGAGAATAATTGCAAGCTCGAAAAGGCCTGCACCTGTAACGATACCCATGCTGATGCTCCAGAAAAGGAAGGTGAGGTCAGCCGCATCCTTAACAGCATTTCTGAAACGAACGATAGAGAGCGCACCGACCATACCGAGGGAGATAACAAGGTTGCTCTGCATCGCAAGCATGATACCTGCTGTGATCACGGGAAGGGTAGCAAGAGACTTGTTGAAGTTTCTGTTATAGAAGCCGCTTCTTGTTGTGATCTTGTAGATGAAATAAATGAAAAGACCGAGAAAAACTGAAATTGCAAGGGTAACAACGATGCTTGTAGTTGAAAGATCGCCTGACGTAAAGCCCTCAAGCACAGATTTCTTGATTATGTCATTAAAGCTCATAATAAATATCCTTTTTTATGTATTTTATCTGCCTGAATACGGCAAATAAACTCATAATATTTATACCATAAATAGGGTTAAAAGTCAATACTCTGCATATTTATACCTTCCTTGACAACAGGCGACCTTGCTGATAAAATATAGTAAAAACATACTAAGGAAAATACAATGAAACATTTACCCACAGAGCTACTTTATCTTTTGAAGGTTTATAACTATATAAAGGACGAAATAGGCCTGGACAGAGCCAGAAGTCATGCAGACGATATCCGCGCATTTATTGCAAATGCGGACTATCTCAGAGACTATCCTACAATCCTTGAATATCTCTCCGAGGATAAAAGCATGGAGGATATTATCACCTATATAAACAGGAACGAAAGAACCTATAATCTCCTCGGAGAATGGCGTGACCGTGAAATGGATGCTCTTTTGAGTGCAAAGGGTATTACCGGTACTATCGGGTTTATCGGCGGTATTTCCGTATATAAGGAGGAGGGCAATGCATATTTCCTTTTGCCCGATAAGCTTTACTCAACAAATAAGATAGTTCTTCTCGGTGCGAATATAGAAGAGGATATTCATACTGAAGGGATCCTCTGGCTTGAATTTTATCGCACAAAAGAGGGAATGGCACTTGAAGTTTTTGATAATAACTGCAAGACCTATAAGGTAACCTTCTCTGATTTCGAATGTCAGAAGGAATACTATTCCGTCGAGCCTCTTTCAAAGGGGAATAAAACAGCATATCAGTCAACCTTGAAAATGTCTGTGGCTCTTTGCGAGAAGGCACGCACTGGCTTTGAGCAGCTCAATGACAGAGAAAAGAAAGTCATGTTTATAGCGCTCTTTTTCGATGCACTTTCCCGCTACGAGCTTTTCGGAAATTATCCCGAAATGTCAGCACTGCTCGGGCAAAACGGAATAGAAAAGGCAGTAAAGCTTCTTGAAAAGATAGCTGCCGGCGACGATAAAAAGAAAAAATCCCTTTCAAAGAAGATGGAGAGCATTCTAAAGTCCAAAAAATCTCTGTCCTTTATTAAAAAAATCAACGCAGAAATTATAGCATCTCAGGAAAATATAGAGGCGATTCCATACAATAAATAGTCCCGCTTTTGGTACGTACTGATATGTATAATTAAAAGGGAGGTGACAGTATGATATATCTTGAAAGCTTTCGCGTTACGTCTCGTGACAGGGAGGACAGCTTTGTTTTGAGCTATCCCCATCAGCTTGAAATGGAATGCTATACTCATAACGTCTATCCCTTTAAAATATTTCCCGGGAAAGGACTGGAAAGCCTTGATTTTGAGCCTATAACCATACTTTACGGCGGCAACGGCTCCGGAAAATCAACGCTTTTGAACGTAATAGCACAAAAGCTTGAGATTTTTCGCTCGGCTCCCTTTAACAATACTCCCTATTTTTCAGACTATTTGAAAGGCTGTGCTTTCAGCCTTCGCAGCTGTACAAAGGCACCTGAGGGCTCAAAGCATATTGCAAGTGATGACGTTTTTGATTTTCTTCTTGATGTGCGCTCCATAAACGAGGGAATAGCTGACCGCCGTGAGATGATTTTCGAGGAATATGCCGATAAAAGGAATAACCGATATCAGATGCGCTCACTTGATGATTACAGTGAGCTGAAAAAGCATAACGAGGCAAAAAGAACAACGAAATCTCAGTATACGGCAAAAAGACTTCCGAAAGAGATAACGGTAGGCTCAAACGGAGAAAGTGCATTTGCTTATTTTGCAAATGAGATAGGAGAAAACGCAATTTATCTCCTCGATGAGCCTGAAAACAGCCTTTCCGTCAAGCTTCAGCTAAAGCTTGCGGAGCTGATACAGGATTCTGCAAGATTTTTCGGCTGTCAGTTTATTATAGCAACGCATTCTCCCGTTCTTCTTTCTTTAAAGGGTGCAAAAATCTATGACCTTGATGCAAATCCCGTGTGCGAAAAGAAGTGGACAGAGCTTGAAAATGTGAGAGAATGGTTTGAATTTTTCGAATTTCATAGGGATAAATTCATTTAAGTGCAAAATAAACAGTAATTTTTTTGAATTTTTTGTAATTTTGTAATTTTCGGTATTTACAAATAAAAAAAGCCGTTATATAATTAAGAGGTATTCAAAGTCTATTTTCCGTATAAGGATAAAGAAAGAGGCAATTATGAAAAAGCTTTACACAGGTAAAACAAAAGATGTATACGAGCTTGATAACGGCAACGTTATGCTCAAGTTCAAGGACGACTGCACAGGCAAGGACGGCGTTTTCGATCCCGGTGAAAACAGTGTAGGTCTTACAATCGATGGTATCGGTAAGGCAAACCTTATCAGCTCCGTTCGTTACTTCGAGCTCCTCAAGGAAGCAGGCATCAAGACTCACTACGTAAGCGCAAACGTTGAAGAGGCAACAATGGAAGTTCTCCCCGCAACAGTTTTCGGTCACGGTCTTGAAGTTATCTGCCGTCTTGTAGCAACAGGTAGCTTTATCCGCAGATACGGTGAGTATATCGCAGACGGCACAGTTCTTGAGGGCGGCTACGTTGAGTGCACATTCAAGAACGACGAGAAGGGCGATCCCCTTGTAACAGGCGAAGGCCTTGCAGCTCTCGGCGTTATGAGCCTTGAGATGTTCGAGTCCATGAAGGCTCAGACACTTGCAATCACAAAGATCGTTGCTGATGACCTTAAGTCCATCGGTCTCGACCTCTGGGATATCAAGTTCGAGTTCGGCTACAACAACGGCGAGGTTATCCTCATCGATGAAATCGCTTCCGGTAACATGAGAGTTTACAAGGACGGCAAGATCGTTGATCCCGTTGAGCTCACAGCTCTTATCAACAACAGATAAATTAAATCAAAGGACCGCCGGTTTCGGCGGTCTTTTTTTGTCGTTTTTCAAAAGATTGCGAAGAAAATTGCAAAAATGAAGGATACTACATACAAAAACAGGATATTTTTGAATAATTATAACGTAGAAATTTCAAAAAAGTGTTGTAATTTGAAATAAAATGTGAGATAATAGGAAGGAATTTTGAAAAAGGAGTAAACCATGGAAACTAAAAGAAGTTCGTTTACAGGCAAGCTGGGCTTTGTTCTTGCGGCAGCGGGAAGCGCAGTTGGTCTTGGCAATATATGGAGATTTCCGTATCTGGCGGCAAAATACGGTGGAGGAATATTCCTTCTTGTTTATGTGATTCTTGCAGTAACCTTCGGCTTTTCTCTTATGATTGCCGAAATTGCTATCGGCAGAAAAACAGGCCAGAGTCCTATCGGTGCTTTTCAGAAGCTTGATCGCCGATTTACCTTTGTCGGTGTTCTTGCATCCATCGTTCCCGCAATCATCCTTCCTTACTATTCCGTAATCGGCGGATGGGTAATGAAATACTTCGTTGGCTTCGTAACAGGCAAGGGAAGTGAAATGGCAGCAGTTTCTACTGAGGTTGTAGACGGAGCTGTAAATGAGATCACCTATTTCGGAACTTATATTGAAAAGGTTGGCGAGCCTCTCATCTGGTTCTTTATCTATATTGCAATAACAGCGGCAGTTGTTCTTCTCGGTGTACAGAAGGGTATTGAGAAGGTATCAAAGGTAATGATGCCTGTCCTTGTTATTCTTATCATTTTCATTTCCGGATATACTATAGTAACTATGGACGGAGCAATTGAGGGCGTTATCTATTATATCAAGCCTGATTTCTCAAAGTTCTCCGTAATGACTGTGGTTTCCGCAATGGGACAGCTTTTCTATTCAATGTCTCTTGCGATGGGAATTATGATAACCTTCGGCTCTTATATGAAGAAGGACGTCAGCATCGAGAAGTCTGTAAGACAGATCGAGCTCTTCGATACAGGAATCGCATTCCTTGCGGGACTTATGATCGTTCCTGCAGTATATGCCTTCTCCGGAGGAGACGAAACTGCTCTCAATAAGGGTGCGGGACTTATGTTCCAGACACTTCCCAGAGTATTTGATAAGATGCCCGGCGGATATATAATCGGCGCAGTATTCTTCATCATGGTATTCTTTGCGGCTCTTACGTCATCTATATCCCTTATGGAAACTGTAGTTTCCGTTCTTCAGGATAGGCTCAAGATGAAGAGAGTAACAGCTTGTCTCACAGTTCTTGGATTCAGCCTTGTTATGGGTACTATGTCTGCTCTCGGCTACAGCGCATGGAGTGGTGTCAGCATTCTCGGACTTTCCTTCCTTGATTTCTTTGATTTCATCAGTAACAATATCT
>JAZRRC010000188.1:0-7564 GCA_045650355.1 Candidatus Avispirillum sp.
TCCCCCATGATTCGGGGGAAGGTGTCACTATGCACTTGCGTAGGATTTAAAATGGGGTATATTCCCAGAGATAAAGTGAAAATTCTTGCTATCGATCGAGGAGTGACGGAAGAGGGTTGCTACCTGGGCGAGAACCAAACATAACAAATCTCGTGCACCTGTATATGGTAGAACCAACAATACTATATATTCTATCATTTCAAGCTTAACTGAATTTAGATACAGTTCTCGTGCAGATGTCAACCCTCTTCCGTCAGCTTCGCTGCCACCTTCCCCCGAATCATGGGGGAAGGCTTTATAAAGTTCACTTTCAATCGTTTGTTTGTGTATCAAATTGCGTTTTGGTTCGTGTGCAGATGGACGGGACGATGAAGGGCATTGTCCCCTACGAAACATCAATTTTATCTCCCCTATAATCCCGAATTTATCAGCTCTTCGCTGTATTATTTACCATTCAAATTTACACCTTGTTTATTGACATTAAAATTTATTTGTAGTATCATTTTCTTAAACAAATGTTTATTGTTTATTGGAGGTTATATGGCAAAAAACGTTAAGATACGCGGTGTTCGCGTGAATAACCTTAAAAATATAGACGTTACTATCCCCCGCGACAAGCTGGTGGTACTCACGGGTCTTTCGGGAAGCGGCAAGTCCTCCCTCGCATTCGACACTATTTATGCCGAGGGTCATCGCCGTTTTGTTGAGAGCCTTTCTTCCTATGCCCGTATGTTCCTCGGTCAGATGGACAAGCCCGATATCGACTCCATCGAGGGTCTTTCTCCCGCTATTTCCATCGATCAGAAGACTACCTCAAAGAATCCCCGTTCCACAGTTGGTACGGTTACTGAGATATACGATTATCTGCGTCTTCTTTATGCCCGCCTCGGCGTGCCTCACTGCCCTGTCTGCGGCAAGGAAATAAGACAGCAGACTACAGATCAGATCCTTGACAGGATCATGGCTCTCCCCGAGGGTGAGCGATTCTACGTTCTTGCTCCCGTTGTTCGCGGAAAGAAGGGTCGCCACGAGAAGATATTTGAGGATGCGAAGAAGTCCGGCTTTGCCCGTGTTCGCGTTGACGGCATCATCTACGATCTTTCCGAGGAGATCGTCCTTGAGAAAAATCAGAAGCATACTGTTGAGATCATGGTTGACCGACTTGTGATGAGAGGCGACATCCGATCCCGTCTTACAGACAGCGTTGAAACTGCCCTCAGAGAATCGGACGGCTCTCTTCTTATCGTCACCGTTCCCCGTGACGGAGGCGACGGCGAGGAGCTTTCCTTCTCCACAAGCTATGCCTGCGAGGAGCACGGCATCTCCCTTGGCGATCTTGAGCCCAGAATGTTCTCCTTCAACAACCCCTTCGGTGCCTGCCCTCAGTGCGCAGGTCTGGGCGTTCAGCGCAGAATTTCAATAGACAAGGTCATTCCCGATAAATCTCTTTCCCTTATCGAGGCAGGTATTGCCGTTAACGGCTTTAAATCCCTTGGCCCCGACTCCTGGTCCGGCCCTCTTATTGCCGCTGTTGGTGAGCGATACGGCTTTACCATGGATCAGCCCCTGGGCACCTTTTCAAAAAAGGCCCTTTCTGCCCTTCTTTACGGAACTGGGATGGACACCTACGACATTATCCGCTATTTCGGCAAGAGAAGCCAGCATCAGATAGTCACCTTTGACGGCATTATCAACATTATCGAAAACCGTGCCAACACAAAGGGCGAGGATGCGGAGTATTACGCTCAGTTCATGGAGGAGCTCGACTGCCCTCAGTGCCACGGCTCAAGACTTAATCCCGAGGCCCTTGCAGTTACGGTGGGCGGCATCAATATCGATGAGTTCTGCCGTATGTCCGTTGCGAAAAGCCTTGAGTTTACAAACAGTCTTCAGTTCACCGAAACTGAAATGCAGATAGCAAAGGAAATCATCAAGGAGCTTCGCGCCCGTCTCGGCTTCCTTGTTGCCGTCGGTCTTGACTACCTTACTCTTTCAAGAAAAAGCGGCACTCTTTCAGGCGGTGAGGCACAGCGAATCCGCCTTGCAACACAGATCGGCTCATCCCTTGCGGGCGTGCTTTATATCCTTGACGAGCCCTCCATCGGTCTTCATCAAAGAGACAATTCAAAGCTTATTGCCACTCTCAAAAAGCTTCGTGACCTCGGCAACAGCGTTATCGTTGTTGAGCACGATGACGAGACCATGATGGAATCGGATTATATCATCGACATCGGCCCCGGTGCGGGAATCCACGGCGGCGAGGTCGTTGCCGCAGGCACTCCCGAGGAGGTCATGGCAAACGAGGCTTCCCTCACAGGTCAGTTCCTTTCAGGCAAGCGCACCATTGCAGTGCCCAAGGAAAGACGAAAGGGCAACGGCAATTTCCTCACGGTTATGGGCGCTGAGCACAACAACCTGAAGGGCATTGACGTTACTATCCCCCTCGGCACCTTCACCTGTGTTACGGGAGTTTCGGGAAGCGGAAAGTCCTCTCTCGTTAACGGAATCATCAGAAACGAGCTTCTTGCAAAGCTCAACCACGCCATCACCCTCCCCGGAAAGCACAAAAAGATTACGGGATACGAAAACCTCGACAAGATAATCGATATAGACCAGAGCCCCATCGGAAGAACTCCCCGCTCAAACCCTGCGACCTATACGGGTCTTTTCTCCGACATCCGTGAGCTTTTTGCAAAGACTCCTGCGGCAAATCTCCGCGGCTACACAGCGGGAAGATTTTCCTTTAACGTCCGCGGCGGTCGATGCGAGGCATGCGAGGGCGACGGCGTTAAGAAAATCGAAATGCACTTTTTGCCCGACGTCTACGTCACCTGTGACGTTTGCCACGGCAAGCGCTACAACCGAGAGACACTTGAGGTCAAATACAAGGAAAAGAGCATTTCCGACGTTCTCGAAATGACTGTTGAGGAGGGCGTTTCCTTCTTCCGTGACCTGCCGAGAATCGCAAACAAGCTAAAGACCCTTTATGACGTAGGTCTCGGATATATCAAGATAGGTCAGTCCTCCACCACCCTGTCGGGAGGCGAGGCACAGCGAGTGAAGCTTGCAACAGAGCTTGCAAAGAGAAGCACAGGCAAGACTATCTATATCCTTGACGAGCCTACAACGGGCCTTCACACAGCAGACGTTGAAAAGCTTATCGAGGTGCTCCAGCGCCTTGTTGACTCGGGAAATACGGTTCTCGTTATCGAGCATAACCTCGATATTATCAAAACCGCAGACCATATTATCGACCTCGGTCCCGAGGGCGGTGATCTGGGTGGCACACTCGTTGCCTGCGGCACCCCCGAGGAGATTGCGAGATGTGAAAAGTCTTATACAGGTCAGTACCTTAAAGATAAGCTGAAATCTTGACTTTGCACTTATAATTTGTTATAATTTTTGTATCAATTATTTAAGGAACGGAAATTAACCATGAAAAAAATCATCGCAGCCGTACTCCTCGTAGTTATGGCACTTTCTCTCTTCTCCTGCGCAAAGCCCGAATTCGTTGAGCTTGACAGCGCACTCATCTCCTCTGTTACCTTCACTCAGGTTCCAGACACTGAGATCGACAAGGACAAGTTCGTAGATGCATACAACGCAGCTAAGGTAAAGGGCGCATCAAGCGAAGTTGATATGACAGGCAACGACGTTATCGTTATTCCCTTTGCTAACGGCAATGACGTTATGACAATCTACCACCTCGGCAAAAATGAGTTCTGGGTTACTGGCAACAACGTTGACAAGGACTACATCATCGAGGCAAAGGAGCTTGCAAAGCTTTATAAGGATATCGTTGATCCCGATCCCGAGTTTGTGAAGATCGAGGGCAAATACGAGGCTAATCTCGTAAAGAAGCCTGAGGCTAAGATCGACACCGCAGCTCTCGTTAAGTACTACAACGATTCAAAGCTCACTGCAAAGGCAAAGGACGAAAAGTCTGACGATACTATCGTTATTATCGTTGACGGCGGCGAGTCTGCTTTCTCCCTTACCTACCTCGGAGACAACCTTTTCAGAGTTTCCGGCTCTGAGATCAAGGTTGACTACATTATCGAGTCCAAGGATCTTGCAAAGCTCTACACAGAAGCTGTAAAATAAAATAATCGGGGAGGCTTTGCCTCCCCTTAATACTATGAAAAATTTTAACACTCAAGGCTGTACCCTCTGCCCCCGTGAATGCAAGGCCGACAGAACGAAAAATCGGGGCTTTTGCGGTGAAGGGCAGGATATGCGAATATCAAAAATAATGCTCCACCGCTGGGAGGAGCCATGCATCAGCGGAAGCGACCCCAAAAGAGGCAGCGGCGCTGTGTTCTTCTCTGGATGTCCCCTCCATTGCGTCTACTGCCAGAACAGAGATATAAGCTCAGGCGGTGCAGGAAAGACCTACACCCCAAAGGAGCTTTCCGAAATTTTCAAAAGGCTTGAAAGCGAAGGGGCATACAACATAAATTTCGTCACCCCCACTCATTTTACAGACAAAATCATCGAAGCGCTGGATATTTATAAACCGAATCTGCCCATAGTTTTCAACACCTCAAGCTACGAAAAGGAAGAAACTATTGCAGCTCTCTCGGGCTATGCGGATATTTTTCTTGCCGATCTTAAATATTCATCCGAAGAGATAGCAAAAAAGTATTCAAGCGCTCCCGATTACCCCGAGGTAGCCCTGAGAGCCATTCAAAAGATGGTTGAAATTACGGGCAAACCTCAGTTTGATAGCGACGGAATGATGAAAAAAGGCGTTATCGTCCGCCTTCTCGTGCTCCCCGGTCAGCGAAAGGATGCAGTTCTTTCCCTTGAAAGACTGAAGGAGGCGGTTGGATGCGAGGACGTTATCCTCAGCCTCATGAGCCAGTACACCCCCGAATTTGCTCCCCCCGATTATAAGGAGCTTTGCCGACGCACCACCACCTTTGAATATGAATACGTCCGCGACCGTGCCCTTGAGCTTGGCTTTTTTGGCTACGGTCAGGACAGACAAAGCGCAAAAGCAGCATACACCCCCAATTTTACAGAAACGGAGTAGTCATTATGTACGATTATCTTATTGTCGGCGCCGGACTTTACGGCGCAGTTTTCGCCCGCGAAATGACAGACGCAGGCAAGAAATGCCTCGTTATCGACCGCCGCGACCACATCGGCGGAAATATCTATACAAAAGAGATCGAGGGCATCAACGTTCACGTTTACGGCGCTCATATTTTCCATACGGACAATAAGGAAGTATGGGACTACGTTAACCGCTTTGCTCCCTTCAACCGCTATACAAACAGCCCCGTTGCCTTCTACGGCGACGAGGTCTACAATCTGCCCTTCAATATGAATACCTTCTCAAGACTCTGGAATATCAAAACTCCCGCAGAGGCAAAGGCAAAAATCGAGGAGCAGAAGAGAGATGCAGGTATTACCGAGCCTAAAAACCTCGAGGAGCAGGCAATCAGCCTTGTTGGCCGTGATATTTACGAAAAGCTGGTCAAGGGCTACACTGAAAAGCAGTGGGGCAGAAAGGCAACTGACCTCCCCTCCTTTATCATCAAGCGCCTCCCCGTTCGCTTTACTTACGATAACAACTACTTTAACGACCGCTATCAGGGTATTGCCGAGGGCGGATATACAAAAATGATCGAAAAGATGCTTGAGGGCATCGAGGTCAGACTTTCCTGCGATTATTTTAAAAACCGCGAAGAGCTTGACTCCCTCGCAAAGAAGGTTCTTTATACAGGCACCATCGACAGATACTACGATTATCTCTACGGCGAGCTTGAATACAGAACAGTCCGCTTTGAAACGGAAACTCTGGACTGCGATAACTACCAGGGCAACGCAGTTGTAAATTACACAGAATACGAGATTCCCTATACCCGAATCATCGAGCATAAGCATTTCGAGTTCGGCACTCAGGAAAAGACAGTTATCTCCCGTGAATATCCCGCAGAATGGACAGAGGGCGCCGAGCCCTACTACCCCGTTAACAACGAGGAAAACAACGCCCTTTACGCAAAGTATAAGGCCCTCGCCGACAGCGAGGAAAAGGTTATCTTCGGCGGCAGACTGGGCACGTACCGCTATCTCGATATGCACCACATCGTAGCAGAAGCCCTCGCAAAGGCAAAGGAAGAAATTAAATAAAAAGAAAAAGAATCCGAAATCAATCGGATTCTTTTTTTATTAATAGAAACCCGATGAATCGGAGTTTGAAAGAGAAACTAAAGGCTCAGGAATACTGCCTCCCCTTCTCAGCTCGCTGTGAAGGGGAGGGGGACCGCTTGCGGTGGAAGGGTTGCATATCAGCACGAGAACTAAGCTTTATTATTTCGTGCCCTGTTAAATGATAGCTTAACTATACTTTTTAGATAGCTCTCGTGCAGATAAGACACCCCTTCCGTCATCGGTGCCGATAAAATCAAAACACCTACGTTTTTTCTGCACCGATGCCACCTCCCCCTCACAGCCGCAAACGTCTGAGAGGGGGAGGCTTTTGTTTCGTGCAGTATTCGATATACCAATTTCATCTCCATTTCAAACCCGAATTTGAAATATACCAATAAAAAATGGCTAGGGAAAACCCATAGCCATTCTTTTTAAAGTTTCTGCAAAACTAACTTATACTACCCTCTTGATTGCTGTGCATTTTCGACACTACGGTGCGAAGCTGCATATGCTCGGGGAGGGAAAGGTTGGGGTCGAATTCTGCCGTTTTTACTGCTGCGTTTACAGCTGATGCGAGAAGGGACTCATCGGCAAGGCCTGATGAGAAGGGCATTTCGATTCCGCCGTGCTGACGGAAGGAGCCGTCCTTTGAGAAGAAATCTCCCGGGCCTCGCATTTGCAGGTCTGCCTCGGCAACCTTGAAGCCGTCGTTTGTTTTGCACATTATATCAAGTCTTTGCAGGGATTTTTCGCTTTTTGAGTCGGAAACGAGGATGCAATAGGATTTTGCCCGTCCTCGACCCACTCGTCCTCTCAGCTGATGGAGCTGGGAAAGGCCGAAGCGCTCTGCGTTTTCCACCACCATAAGGGTGGCCTCGGGGACGTTTACGCCAACCTCGATTACCGTTGTGGAAACGAGGACAGAAAGGTCTCCTCGGGCAAAGGCATCCATTGCGCTGTCCTTTTCGGCAGTCTTCATCTTTCCGTGGATGAAACCGATAGCAAGGTCGGGGAGGCGCTCACGAAGCTCCTCGGCATACTGCACTGCCGCCTTGAGGGGCGGCTCGCCCTGGCTGTCGTCTCCAAAGAGAAGAAGGTTTGCCATTTCCTCGGGATTCTCCTCTTTTTTCGGAGCCTCCTCGATGGCGGGGCAGACGATATAGGTTCTGTGCCCCTCCTCCTTTTGCTTTCTGATAAAGCCGCAGAGCCTGTCACGGTAGCTTTCGTCCACTCTGAAGGTTCCCACCTTCTGTCTGCCGGGGGGCATTTCGTCAAGGCGGGAAACGTCAAGGTCTCCGTAGATAACGAGGGACAGAGTTCTTGGGATGGGAGTTGCGCTCATTACGAGAGAATGGGCGCCCTTTGATTTATTTTTCAGCGCTGCTCGCTGATTTACACCGAAGCG
>JAZRRC010000189.1:0-2574 GCA_045650355.1 Candidatus Avispirillum sp.
GGATCTTCTCGGCAATGCCCGCCCTGACACGCCTGCAATGCTTGATTACAAGCTTATGGCAGACAACGGTTCAATGTATAATACTCCGCCCTGCTGGTGCATCTATATGGCAAAGCTGGTGTTCGAATGGATTGAAAGCATTGGCGGACTGGAAGAGATGAGGCGCAGAAACGAGAGAAAGGCTAAACTGCTCTACGATTATCTCGATTCCCAGAACTACTACACCACACCCGTCAAGCCCGAATGCCGTTCTATGATGAACGTTGTTTTCGTTACGGGAGATTCTGAGCTTGACAAAAAATTTGCCTCTGAGGCATCCTCCGCAGGTCTTAAGAACCTTAAGGGTCATAGATCTGTTGGCGGTATGAGAGCATCTATATACAATGCTATGCCGGAAGAAGGCGTTGCAGCGCTAGTTGAATTTATGAAGAAGTTCGCAAATGAAAACCCTAAGAAATAAATCGGAGAAAAGAAATGAAAAAGATAAAACTGCTGAATAAGATTGCCGAAATAGGCAAAAACGTTTTTGATAAAAATTTGTACGAGCTTGCAGAGGATATCACCAATCCCGATGCAATAATGGTTCGCTCTGCGAACATGCTGGACGCTGAGCTCAATCCCGAGCTTCTTGCCATAGCGAGAGCCGGAGCAGGTGTTAATAACATTCCCCTTGACAGATGCGCAGACGCGGGTGTTGTTGTTTTCAATACTCCGGGTGCTAACGCAAACGGTGTTAAGGAGCTCGCCATAGCGGCTCTTGTTCTGGCTTCAAGAGATATTGTTGGCGGAATTGAATGGGCTGCGGGTCTTAGCAGTGAAGCAGATGTTGCAAAGGCTGTTGAAAAGGGTAAATCCAAATTCGCGGGCAACGAGATTCTCGGAAAAACATTGGGCGTTATAGGTCTTGGCGCTATCGGCGGTCTTGTAGCAAACAGTGCACGCCACCTGGGAATGAACGTTATAGGCTGCGACCCCTACCTTACAGTTGGCGCCGCTTGGAGCCTTTCGAGCGCAGTTCGCCATGCTGACAGCTACGATGAAATCTACCGAGATTCCGATTACATAACCCTGCATCTTCCCTCTACAAAGGATACACGGGGTATGATCAATAAGGACACAATCGGAAAAATGAAGGACGGAGTCAGAATAATCAACCTTGCAAGAGCAGACCTGGTTAACCCTGAGGACATTAAAGCTGCCTTGGCAGAAGGCAAGGTGGCAAGCTACGTTACCGACTTCCCTACAGAAGCAACACTTGGCATAAAGGGAATTGTAAACATTCCTCACCTCGGAGCTTCCACCGAGGAAAGCGAGGACAACTGCGCCGTTATGGCTGCGAAGGAACTTGATGAATATCTGAAAACCGGAAACATCAAAAATTCCGTTAACTATCCTACCGTTCAGATTCCAAAAAGTACTCTGCCCCGTGTATGTATTTGCCATAAAAATATTGCCAACATGCTCTCTCAAATCACCTCTGTATTTTCAGCACGTAGCATAAACATCGAAAACCTTTCGAATGGCTCAAAGGGCAATTATGCATATACCATTCTTGAGGTTGATTCTCCCGAAGCAGCCGCTTTCTTGTCGGAGATTAAAGCAATTGATGGTGTTATAAGAGCAAGAGTTATTTGACACGCTCCCGCACTTCACCATACTTAAATTTAAAATCAGCATATCATTTGCTTTGCATCCCTAAGAACAGTTAAATTAGCAGAAATCGACAAAACAAGCATTTACCGCCCGAGTCTCCGCGAGTGAACTGTCAAGCGGATGCGAGACCGCGGAAGGCATATATCTCCGCTCTCAAATACGCAATTACTCACCCCAAAATATTGTGCAATATCAAAGATCAAATAAATCCGTATCGACTTATTTCTGTCCTTTAGCGCACGAAGCATATGGCACTCCTCTCACGGCGAGTGCCATTTTCATTCACCTGAGAAGATAAAGACCAAACATAACCTGTTAACCTCTTAATATTTTAAAATTTCTCTTGACAATCGTCGCCTTTAGTGATAAAATATTTTAGACGAGGCGATGAGGGAAAGAGTAACAGAGCTTTGGATATTCAGAGAATGAGGCAAAAGGTGGAAGCCTCTATATCCCGCTTTGCGAAGACCGCTCCCGAGCCGTTGGCGAAATAAGTCAACCGCAGCTCTGCGATAAAGGGCAGGTTTTCCGTGTGTTTCGGGAAATCAACGAGTTAAATTCAAGGTGGAACCGTGCTTTGCACCCTTGATAGCGTTTTGACGTTATCGAGGGCTTTTTTGTTTTCAATCGTTTCACCAACTGTTCTACGTTAATCAATTGAAAGGAAATATATTCTATGAAAGTTATTTATTCTAACGGCACCGTTGGCGAGTGCGCTCCCGAGGAAGAGCTCCATATACTCCGCCACTCCGCAGCGCACATTATGGCGCAGGCTATCCAAAGACTTTTCCCCGAGGCAGACTTTGCTTACGGCCCCGCAAACGAGAAGGGCTTCTACTACGACGTTGATCTCGGCGATACCAAGCTGACAGAAGAAGATCTTGCCAAGATCGAAGCTGAAATGAAGAAGATCTGCAAGGA
>JAZRRC010000190.1:0-8804 GCA_045650355.1 Candidatus Avispirillum sp.
GTATCGTACATTCCGTTATACCATGCCTTCGCCATTGCCGCTTCGTCATTCTTATATTCAAAGAAAAGACCAACGGGGCGGTCCGCAACTGCGTTTCTTACAACGATTCGACCTACAACACCGTCCTCGCAGGAGTTGCCCTCCTCGTCTACGATATCGATATCGTAAAGAGGTGAAGGAAGACCTGTGGAGCCGAGCTTGATCTTATCCCAGCCGAAGTTTGCCATGATTACGCTGGACTCGGTCTGACCGAAGCCCTCGTGGATCTCAAGGCCTGTTGCTTCCTTGAAGCGGTCGAAAACCTCGGGGTTAAGAGGCTCGCCTGCAGTTGTGCAATGGTGGATAGATGTGAAATCTCCCTTTGAGAGATCCTCTTTAATAAGGAAGCGATAGATAGTGGGGGGAGCGCAGAAGGTTGTGGGGCGCACCTCACCGATAACACGCATAAGCATTTCGGGATTGAATCGTCCTGTATCAAATGCAACGAGAGCTGTGCCTCCGATCCACTGACCGAAGATCTTACCCCATGCAAACTTAGCCCAGCCGGAGTCTGCCATTGTGAAATGAACGCCGTCGTCCTCTACGTGGTGCCAGTACTTTGCAGTTGTGATATGTCCGAGAGGATATGTAAAGTTATGGGCGATCATCTTGGGCATACCTGTTGTGCCGGAGGAGAAGTAAATAAGCATTGTATCGGAGTTTTCAGTCATAACACGCTCAAGGCTCTCGCTCTGGGCATCGACTGTCTTTCTCCAGTCCACAAACTCATCGCCGTAGCGCTCGGAGATATTATCACCGACAAGGGCAACACCCTTGAGAGTTGTGCACTTCTCTCTTGCCTCTCTCATATGGCCGATGACCTCCTCGTCCTCTGCCATACAGATAAGCTTAACGTCTGCCGCCTCGCAGCGGTAAACGATGTCCTTGGGCATAAGCTGATATGTTGCGGGGATGATAACGGCACCGATCTTATTTGCAGCACAGATAAGTACCCATGCCTCAACTCGCTCCTTCATCATCATCATAACACCGTCGCCCTTTTTTACACCCATCGCACTGAGGGCGTTTGCGGTCTTATCGGAAAGCTTCTTGATATCTGCAAAAGTATAGCGGGTTATCTTTTCGTTTTCATCAACGTGGATAAGGGCCTGCTTTTCGGGGCAAAGACGGGCATACTCGTCTACTACGTCATATGCAAAGTTGAAGTTCTCGGGAACCTCTACCTTATAGTTTTTCTTAAAATCCTCATAAGAGTCAAACTCAACTCTGGGGAGGAACTTGGAAAGAAGATTCATTGCTGTTTTCCTTTTTGGCTTTACTCATTAATTACTGTAAGAAATTTTGCAGGAGCATCCACTGCGTGCTGTCCGTGAGGAAGAGCGGGATTGAAATATACGCTGTCGCCTGCATTGAGAATATGGGTCTTCTTGCCGATTGTTACGGCAACGGTGCCCTCGAGAACATAGTTGAATTCCTGTCCTGCGTGAGTTACAAGCTCGGGCTGCTCGTCCTGAGGAAGGAGAGAAACTATCATAGGCTCCATATCACGGTTCTTGAAGTTGAACGCAAGAGACGTGAAGCGGTAGCCCGCATATCTCTCAACCGTTACACCCTTGCCGCCGCGGATAACTGTATAGTCCTCCATACGGGGAGTCTGACCGGAAAGAAGAACTGTGGGGTCAACGCCGAACTCCGCTGCCATAAGATAAAGCTTACCTACGGGGATATCGTCCTCAGCATTTTCATACTGCAGATACTGTTCTGTTGACACACCGATCTTTTCAGCCATTTCGTCTACGTCTATTTCAAGAATATCGCGCATTTCGCGTACTCTGTCAGCTATCATTTTGATCTCGTCAATCATATTAACCTCCAAAAAACAGTGGTCCAAATTAATATTTATTGATTGTAGCACATTTTTTACAAAAAAACAAGAATTTTTCTAAAAAACATTAAAAGGTTAGTTTGTCTCTTTGTATTGATTTTTTACTTTTGTCCTTTTATAATGTATATAATTACTTTTTAAAAGGAAATTCATAATGAAAAGCTTTATTATTGATTTTTTAAAGGATCAGGATTATCCCTCCGAGGCTCAGGCTTCCCTTATCGAAGCATATGACAAGCTTATGGGATGCGATGAAAGCCGTGAGGTTTTTGATAAATATCTCAGCGAATACGAAAAGAACGACAGAACAAACTTCGGCGAGTTTATCGTTCTTGCCGCAAAGGCAGGAAACTGCGTTGAGATGGACGGCAGAACAACTCAGTTCATCTGCTTTTTGTGCGCCCTCAAGCACTTGAAGGCTATGTATGAAAAGAGAGGTCTCCCTCTCGACGTTTACTACGATACAGCCCGTGATATGCGCTATAAGCTTATGGAATGCTACAAAATGCACGGCGTATGGGGCTCATTCGTTGCCTCCTGGTTTTACGGAGCATTCGTTCTCGACCGCTTCGAGATAGGCAGACTTCAGTATGAGTTTGCAAACCACTTTGCAACTGAGCATCCTATCACAGTCTGTGGCATTGAGCTCAACTCCGAAACACCCATAATCAATCTTCATATTCCCTCAAGCGGCCCTCTCACACAGGAATCCGTTGACGATTCTCTCAGCCGTGCATACAAGTTTATGGAGAAATACTATCCTAAGTTTATCCATGACGGCAAGATGGTTGTGGAGTGCGGCTCCTGGCTTCTCTATCCCAAGCACTACGAATTTTTGCCTGAGGGCTCAAACATCCTCCGCTTTATGGATAACTTTGATATCGTCCACTCCTGGGAGGATCCCGGATTTGGCGACTGCTGGAGAGTATTCAACAAGAATTGGGACGGAGATGCTTCCGCTCTCCCCCGCAGCTCTTCCCTTCAGCGTGCATATGCCGAATGGCTTGAAAAAGGCAACAACGCCGGTGAGGGTCACGGTATCCTCGTTTACGACGGCGAAAAGATCATAAACAAATAAGAAAAGGACCTACAAAAATGAAAGCTATAATTTCCGTTATCGGTAAGGATACCATCGGTATTCTTGCAAAGGTTAGTACCGTTTGCGCTGAAAACTATGCAAACGTATCCGACGTTACTCAGTCTATCCTTCAGGATATGTTCGTAATGGTAATGCTCGTTGATATCTCCGACACAAGATGCGACATGGCACATCTCCGTACAGACCTCAACACTCTTGCAGGTGACCTCGGCATGCAGATCAGCCTCATGCATGAAGACATCTTCAACTCCATGCACAGAATCTAAGCTCGGAGGTTTTCTATCATGATGCACACCCTTGGCGATATTATGGAAACCATTAAGATGATACAGGATGACAATCTTGACATCCGTACCATCACAATGGGTATCTCCCTTCTCGATTGCTGTGATACAGATATCGATGCCTCCTGCGAAAAGGTCTACAACAAGATCTGCCGTCTTGCAGGAAACCTTGTTAAGACAGGCGAGGATATCGAGGCTCTTTACGGCATTCCGATCATCAACAAAAGAATTTCAGTTACTCCCATCTCCATGCTCTGCGCTGTCAGCGGCGGTGACCCCGTCAAGTATGCAAAGACTCTTGACCGTGCAGCACACGACCTTGGCGTAAACTTCATCGGCGGCTTCTCTGCCCTCGTTCACAAGGGCTTTTCCGCAGGTGACCTTGCTCTTATCGAGTCTATTCCCGAAGCGCTCGCATCAACTGAGCGTGTTTGCTCCTCCGTTAACATCGGCTCTACAAAGTCCGGTATCAATATGGATGCTGTAGCTCTCATGGGTAAGGTTGTCAGAAAGGCAGCCGAGCTTACTGCAGACCGCAACTGTATCGGTGCCGCAAAGCTTGTAGTATTCTGCAATGCCCCCGAGGACAACCCCTTCATGGCAGGCGCATTCCACGGCACAGGCGAGGCTGACTGCGTTATCAACGTAGGCGTTTCCGGCCCCGGTGTTGTAAGAGCAGCTCTTCAGAAGCATCCCGATGCAGACCTCAATGAGATTGCAGACGTTATTAAAAAGACTGCATTTAAGATCACACGTATGGGTCAGCTCGTTGGTACTGAGGCTTCTAAGCGCCTCGGTGTTCCCTTCGGTATCGTTGACCTCTCTCTCGCCCCCACTCCCGCTGTCGGCGACTCCGTTGCCCACATCCTTGAGGAGATAGGTCTTGAGAGATGCGGTATTCACGGTACAACAGCCTGCCTTGCAATGCTTAACGATGCAGTTAAGAAGGGCGGCGTTATGGCTTCCTCAAACGTTGGCGGTCTTTCCGGCGCATTTATCCCCGTTTCCGAGGATGCAGGTATGATCCGTGCAGCACGTGAGGGCGTTCTCTGCCTTGAAAAGCTTGAGGCCATGACCGCTGTTTGCTCCGTTGGTCTTGACATGATCGTTATCCCCGGCGACACACCTGCAGACGTTATTTCCGCAATCATCGCAGATGAGGCGGCAATCGGTATGATCAACTCAAAGACAACAGCCGTTCGTGCTATTCCCGCTATCGGCAAGAAGATCGGCGAGGAGCTTGAATTTGGCGGACTTCTCGGCTCAGGCCCCGTTATGAAGATCAATACTCAGCAGTCTCCCTCTAAGTTTATCTCCAGAGGCGGACGCATTCCTGCGCCTATTCAAGCATTGAAGAACTGAGTTCTTCAATGTTTGAAAACTATGATTGCCTTACGGCAAACGATGAATGCTTCGCCACACTAAAAGGCAATCATATCATCGTTTTCACGAAGTGAAATCATCGTTGCCCGAAGGGTATCATCGTGTTTGCCCTGCAAACTCATCACTAATTACTCTTGTTTTTCGGAGAATCATATGTCAGACAGCACACTCAGAGATAAATCCAAAGAATTTGCCAAAAGCATTGTATTTCTTTGCCGGGAGTTAAAAAACAGAAAGGTCGAATCTGTTTTAATAAACCAGCTCTTGCGATGCGGAACATCTGTGGGCGCTAATATTTTTGAAGGTAAATATGCCCAAGGCTGTAAAGACCTGATTTCAAAGTTTGAAATTGCTTTGAAAGAGATCAATGAAAGCGAATACTGGCTTGAGCTAATTTACGAAACAGGCGGCCATATACATCGAAGAAATAAACAAACTAAAATCGGATTGCATAAGCATCAGAAGAATGCTTGTTGCATCAGTAAAAACAATAAAATCAAAAGAACAAAAATGAAGTTTGTCTTATCATTTCAATAGCGATGATTGCCTTACGGCAAACGATGATCGCTATGCGAACGATGATTGCTTCGCAAACGATGAGCGGCTTCGCCGCACTAAATAAAAATACCGGTTGCAAATGCAACCGGTATTTTTATTTAACAAAGCTGATCAAAGGGGCTGTTTTCATAATCGTTAAAATCAAGCTGCTCGGGCTCGCCGTCGGAATCGGTGAAGGTGCTGGGTCTCATTTCGTATTTCTCAATAAGATCGCACATCTCATCATAATTTACTATGTAGCCTTCAACATTAGAGCCGTTCTCGTACCATTCATCATGCACACAGGAGAGACCTGTAAAGTCACAAGTTACGAGAAGCTTTTCAAGCGCTTCGATCTGATCTTCATCTGAGGTCATTGAAAGAGCATTCACTATAAGCTCTCTCATTTCAGTGTAATTTTCACGGACGTAATCCATATCATACATATCCTGAGGATAGCTGTAGTTATTGAGATAGCACTCATCCTTAGTTCCCGCGCGGTCCTGCATTACCAGATATTCATAGATATACTCATATCCATCTCCGTAATAGATATAGAGATAATCCATAAGGATCTTTTCATATTCCTCATAGGACATTTCGGGCTTATAGATAAACTCGCTTGCAAGGTGCGCCTTGAGGCTTTCAAAGCCGTAGCCGCGGCCACCGCACTCAAAGTAGAAGCCGTCAACCCCGCACTCGTTTATGATGAAATCAAAGTCCTCATAAAGCTTCAGGACGTTGGGACAGGGGGACATATAGAAAAGGAAGCTGACGGGATAATACCAGAACCATATTTCCGCTCCCGCATCGTGGCAATACTCTGTCCACGCCTTGAGAGATTTTACCACCTCATCATTATGAAGCTTATGGATAAGGGGCTTATTGCCTGTGCAAAGACCTGAATCAATGGGGTGATTATTACATCCCTGACCGCAGAAGAAGATAATTACGTTATCCTCGGGGCGGACTGTCTGAGGGATGGAATGGTCATAGATGATGGACATGAGCTTGAGGGTGGGATACTCGGGATAAAGGATCTTCACGTCTCTTGCCGCACGGTTTGTAAGGTCGATATAAAGGCCGGAATATCCCTCCGTTCTATATTTCTTGGTGCAGTTGCGGCAGGAGCAATAGCCCTTCTGATTATCGCAGATGGAAAATGACATTGCGGAGATATCAGCCGTAAACTTATGTCCTCTCTTTTCTATCATCGTGATAGTTCTGTCAAGACCGAGCATCAGCTTTTCGTAATCGGCATTGCTTGTTGCGCAGGGCTGCCAGGGGGGAGTTGAGCCATAGTCGCTCTCCTGCTTCTGCTCTCCCGAGAGCCAGCACTCGTAAAGATGATCGTCATCGGTATAGGTACCCGTTGCCATTCTCCAATAGTAGCTGTAGGAATGGGCGTTGATGAATCGGGGACCTGTTAAGGTGCCGAATCTTGTATTATCCTCGTTGGAATAAAGCTGACTTCCGTTAAGCTTCTGAGCAAAGAAATGGGCTTCCTCGGAGCCAAAGCTCGTGATCATTCTGAAGTTCAGCTTCGGTACGAAGGTCTCTCCCTCGCCCTCTAAAAGCTCAATACGGCGAGTTTCCCAAAGGAAGGTATAATCCCCTGAATAAAATACAAAGCCGAGTCTTTCGAGAAGATCGTAGGTGCAGTACATATTGCCGCGCATGGTGCCATAGATATTAAGATCTCCATCCGTAATATCGTACTTATATCCCTCGTAGCCAAGCTCCTCGCCGAGCTCGGAATCAAGAGCTACCATATTATATACAATAGCATGATCCTTTGTTCGGTTTTCGCTGCCGTAGCAAATCTCGAGAGTTGTGCCTGTTGCGATTTCGATATAATACTGCATTCTTTCCGCAGCATAATGAGCATTATCCTGTTTTGTTGCCCCCTCGGGAACAACGATACAGAACTCCTTGATATCATAGCCGCCGATAAGAAGCTTATAAACGTTATGCTCGCTCTCAAAGCTTTCCGTGCTCATAGCGCCTGCCATGCAGGCCTTCATATAGAAGGAGTCCATTGCAGATATCTTGCCGTCGGCATCGAAATCCGCAGACTCAAAATCAAAGTCACCGCCAAGAGCTCCCGCAATATTTGCCTTGAGATTAAAGGAATCGATAGCATTGATAATGCCTGAGCCGTCTACGTCACCGACGGTATAGCTGTCATCCTTTTTGATCTCAGTAGCTGATGCGGCACCCGCAAGGGTAGAAGCGATCATTACAGCGCATATAACAAAAGATAAAATCCGTTTCATATCCTTAAACCTTTCTGAAATAGTTCTTTACCATACAACATAATTTTATCACACCAACAATTACGTGTCAATAATCCCAAGGGGGTCTGTTAATATATTTTTGTTCAAAAATCACAAAAAAGACCTTGACAAGGGCATAGTTTTAGTAGTACAATACTACCATGCAAAACCGATGACCAAGAGTAGTAACGTATTACTGAAGCTCAAAGAGAGCCGCGGTTGGTGGAAGGCGGCAGTGGATCTATACGTGAATGGACTTGTGAGGGCAGCCCGAACAAAGTAGGCGCTGACGGCACCTTCCCGTTACAGAAGGATCGCATTATCTGTGCGTTTTCCAAAGGTGGCTTATTACTTCTGTTCCTTCGGAACGGGAGTTTTTTGTTTTTTTGAGGTGTTTTATGTATTATTCAGGAATTCGATGGCGTTATTTGACTACCCTTTACAACAACTAAATCAACAACTAATTTACATATATTGGAGAAACGAAAATGAAAGACTACAGAGATTTTGTTAACTATACAAAGGCATTCCCCACAGAGGACGGTTACTTCGGCGAATTCGGCGGCGCATTCCTCCCTCCCGAGCTTGAGCCCGCATTCCGTGAAGCAGACGATGCATACGAGGCTATCTGCCATTCCGCTCAGTTCATCAACGAGCTCAGAAGAATCCGCAAGGAATTCCAGGGCAGACCCACACCCGTTTACCACTGCCAGCGCCTTTCCGAGATGTTCACAAACTGCCAGATCTACCTTAAGCGTGAGGACCTTAACCACACAGGCGCTCACAAGCTTAACCACTGCATGGGCGAGGGTCTTCTTGCAAAATACATGGGCAAAAAGAAGCTTATCGCAGAGACAGGCGCAGGTCAGCACGGTGTTGCGATCGCTACTGCAGCAGCTTACTTCGGCATGGAATGTGACGTTTATATGGGCGAGGTTGACATTGCAAAGCAGCATCCCAACGTTATCAGAATGAAGATGCTCGGTGCTAACGTTATCCCCGTAACTCACGGTCTTAAGACACTCAAGGAAGCGGTTGACGCAGCATTCGATGCATACCTCAAGGAATATAAGGATGCTATCTACTGCATCGGCTCAGCCCTCGGCCCCCATCCCTTCCCCAAGATGGTTCGTGATTTCCAGTCTGTTATCGGCTATGAAATGCGCGATCAGTTTATGGAAATGACAGGCATTATGCCCGACGCAGTCTGCGCTTCCGTTGGCGGCGGCTCAAACTCCATCGGCACCTTCGTTCCCTTCCTCGGCGATCCCGTTGATATCATCGGCGTTGAGCCTCTCGGTCGAGGTCATGTTGTGGGCGACCATGCGGCAACAATGGCA
>JAZRRC010000191.1:0-7158 GCA_045650355.1 Candidatus Avispirillum sp.
CGCCTCGTGCGTTGACAGAGCGGGCACAGATGTTTTAAGTTTTGGACTTCTTCACGCCCGCGAGGGGAAGGACTTGGTGCTAATTGCCTCTTTAACATATCAAATTATAGTTTGCATCTCCCCGATAAACCCGAATTTGAAATAGAAAAACCACTCCAAGAGGAGTGGTTTTTTCTTTACATCTGCTTTTTTATTTGCTCCAGGGCGCCTTTTTCGAGGCGGCTGACTTGTGCCTGGGAGATGCCTATCTCCCTTGCTATCTCCATCTGGGTCTTTCCCTTGAAAAAGCGCATATTGATTATGGCTCTTTCCCTCTCACCGAGGCTTTTCAAGGCTTCTCTGAGGGCTATGTCCTCAAGCCACGCCTCGTCTGTGGAATCCGTGTCGCTTATCTGATCCATAACGTATATGGAATCCCCACCGTCGCTGTAAACAGGGTCGTACAAGGACATGGGCTCCGCAATTGCCTCGATTGCCGCTGCCACCGCCTCAGGCTTTTCCGAAAGCTCCTTTGCTATCTGCTCAACGGTGGGCTCCTGAGAATCCTCTCCTTGGAGCCGCTCTCGCACCTGCAGGGCACGGTAGGCAAGGTCCCTGACCGATCGGCTGACCCTTATTGAGTTGTTATCCCGAAGATAGCGCCTCACCTCGCCGATTATCATAGGAACGGCATAGGTGGAGAATTTCACGTCAAGCTCAACGTTGAAGTTGTCGATAGCCTTTATAAGCCCGATACACCCCACCTGAAAAAGATCGTCAAGATTCTCTCGCCTGTTTGTAAACCGCTGGATAATGCTGAGCACAAGCCTTAAATTTCCGTCTATCAGAGCACTTCTCGCCCCCTCGTCGCCCTCACGCACCCGAAGGAGAAGCTCTTTTTTCTCCTTGTCGGAAAGGGTCTTAAGCTTTGAGGTATTGACACCGCATATTTCAACCTTGTTGTAGTACATCCGCCCACCTCGCAATTTTGATAAATCAATTATTGCCAATGGGGCAGACGTTATGCAGAGGCGAATGTTCCTCTTATTTCCAAAGGAGTTCCCTCTGTTTGAATTTCACTTATAAATTAGGGTTTGTCGGGAAGTTTGAAATTGAGCGATGCACGTTTTATGCGTCATCCTGAGCGGAGTAAATATCATAGCATGATATTTACGTAGTCGAACCCGACCCAAGGGAGGGCGGCCCTGTGGGGCGGGATCTACGAAATTTGATAGGCGCTATCGGTAATCGTTCGGAGATCCTGCCTTCAAAGAAGGCACCATCCTAAGGGATGGTTCGACTCCGCAAACAACTCACCGGGTTGTTTGCTCCGCTCAGGATGACGTATCAAGGTTCGTTCGCCTTTAAATTTCGTTTTGGTTCTCGTGCGGATTTCGGGCGGATAATATCCGCCCCTACAAACCCTGATCCAGCAAAAAAGCCCCTGAGATCAGGGGCTTTTTTTACTGTATTTCATTTTCTTTTCTGTATTCGTAAAGCTTTGCAAGGCTGAAGCCTCGGTCGATAAACCTCTCCACATCACCCACAAATCTTCCCGATTTATGCCCTCTGTTTTCAAGGCATTTCAGCGCTGTATACAGATCAAGCTCACTTTTTGTTATCTTAACGGCATGCAAAACAGCTCCGTCGCAAAGCTTTGCTATAAAGCTATATCCTTCTTCACCGCGCACGTAACCTATAACCAAGCATTCACCGTGATCATACTCAAAATCGCAAATGTGCATATCCTCGCAAAGAACTATTCTCTCGACAAGGGAAAAATCAACCGTATCATACACAGCAACGGTACAAAGGCTACCTTCCTCCGTCTCACTGCAAACCTCAACGTTATAAAGCTTGCTGCAATCCGAGGAAAAGATCATTGCGCCGTCAACGCTGTTATATTTCTTTTCTATCTCCACCTTTTTAAGAAGCGAAAAAGTCTCAAGAGAATAAACCAGAAAATATCCCTGAGCTGACTTTGCACAAAGAAGCTTACCGCAAGGAGAAATCGTCAGGTCATATACCCTTTTCAATCCATCAAACCTTGCCACTACGGATTTGCTTTTATCGTACACCTCAATTACAGCACCTGTACTGCCTGCAAGGTGTTTTTTGCTGAATACGATGCTTTTATAATTCTTCATTATCCTATCTCGATCAGCTCGTACTCGCGGCTGCCGATGCCGAGGGCGGCTGCGGCTTCTACGGTGAGAAGTCCGTTTCTTGACTCGATTCTCTCCACAAGATGATCTCGTCCGGGATCCTTTGAATTATATACAAGATCAAGGCACGCCTGATCTATTGCAACAGGGTCGAGGGATGCGAGGATTCCTATATCCTTCATGCAGGGGTCCTCTGCGACGGCGCAGCAGTCGCAGTCTACGGACATATTCTTCATCACGTTGATATAAACGATCTTACCCTCAAAATAATCAACAACGGATTTTGCCGCATCTGCCATTGCCATAAGGAATGAATCGTGATCTGCTGTCCATTTCTTCTCGGGCTCGCCTGCTCCGTGGATGTATGCCTTTCCGAAGGAGGACGCAAGTCCGATGGAAAGCTGCTTGAGGGCTCCGCCGTAGCCTCCCATGGGATGACCCTTGAAATGGGAAAGCACAAGCATGGAATTATAGTCCACAATATTCTGGCCCACGTAGTTTTTCTTGATTATCTTACCCTCGGGAATGGGCAGCTCAAGGTCGGGGCCTGTACAGTCGAGGATATTAACCCTGTAGAGATCAAGCCAGCCGTGCTCTCGAAGAAGGGACATATGCTTTCTCGTTGTGTTTCTCGCACCGCTGTATGCAGTATTACACTCAACGGGATAGCCGTCAACCTCCGCTACGATATCCTTCCACAGCTCGGGGCGAAGGAAATTCTGGTTTCCCTTTTCGCCTGAATGGAGCTTTACCGCAACTCTTCCACAAAGAGGGCTTTCAACGGCACGGTAAATGCGGACTATCTCCTCGGGAGTTATATTTTTGGAGAAAAATACTTTAGAACTCATAAAAACACCAGCCTTTCTTGTACTATTTTAACACAAATATATGCCGTTGTAAATACAAAATCCCCTGTCGGCAGTTGACATTGGGGCAAAAAAGGGGTATAGTTATATTAGAAAAGTGTTTGGAGGTAAATATGTCTTATAAAATCATACAGATCGACCCTTATCTTGCTCCCTTTGAAAAAGATATTGACCTCAGAATGACGGCGTACAAGGAAAAGCGCTCTCAGCTTCTCAAAAAAGGCGAGACACTCTCCGATTTTGCAAACGCCCATCATTATTTCGGCTTCCACAAGACTAAAGACGGCTGGGTTTACCGTGAATGGGCGCCCGGCGCTGATTCCATGTATCTCACCGGTGATTTCTGCGACTGGAATCCCCGAGCACATAAAATGGAAAAGCTCCCCGAGTACGGCGTTTTCGAGCTGCACCTCAAGGGAAAGAGAACTCTCAAAAAGGGCTCTAAGGTTCAGGCTATCGTTATAAGAAACGGCGAGGAGCTTCGACGTGTTCCTCTTTATGCGACCCGTGTCGTTCAGGATGAAGAGACTCTCCTCTGGTGCGCTGAGATCGAAGAGACTATGGCGTCCTACCCCTGGACTGACGAGGGCTTCAAGCCTGCAAAGTCTCCCCTTATCTACGAGTGCCACATCGGTATGGCAAGCGAGGAATACAAGGTTGCCTCCTACAAGGAGTTCACAAAGAACGTTCTTCCCCGCATCAAGGAGCTTGGCTACAACACTATCCAGATCATGGCTATTATGGTGCATCCCTACTACGGCTCCTTCGGCTATCAGGTTTCAAACTTCTTTGCACCCTCAAGCCGCTACGGCAGCAGTAAGGACCTGAAGGAGCTTATAAACACCGCTCACTCCATGGGCATTGCCGTTCTTCTCGACGTTGTTCACTCCCATGCCGTTAAAAACACAGCTGAGGGCATCAACGAGTTTGACGGAACAACCTATCAGTTCTTCCACGACGGCCCCAAGGGCGAGCACTCCGCATGGGGAACAAAGCTCTTTAACTACGGCAAGGGTCAGGTTATCCACTTCCTCCTCTCCAACCTCAAGTACTGGATGGAGACCTTCCATTTCGACGGCTTCCGCTTTGACGGCGTTACGTCAATGCTTTATCTTGACCACGGTCTTGAATCTGCATTCACAGGATACGATATGTATTTCTCCATGAATACGGATATCGAGGCCATCACCTATCTCCAGCTTGCAAACGAGCTTATCCACAAGATCAACCCCAATGCAATCACAATTGCGGAGGATATGTCCGGTATGCCCGGCATGTGCCTTCCCATCCGTGATGGCGGTATCGGCTTCGACTACCGTCTTTCCATGGGTATTCCCGATCTTTGGATCAAGTTCATCAAGGAATATTCCGATGATGATTGGGATATGTTCATGCTTTGGTATGAGCTGACAGGCCGTCGTCCCCAGGAAAAGACTATCGGCTATGCCGAATCTCACGACCAGGCGCTGGTTGGCGACAAAACTATTATGTTCCGCCTTTGCGACAGTGAGATGTACTGGAGCATGGCAAAGGACCGCCAGAGTGCCGTTATCGACCGAGGCATGGCGCTTCACAAGATGATCCGCCTTATCACCTCAACTCTTGCAGGCGACGGATATCTTAACTTTATGGGCAACGAATTCGGTCATCCCGAATGGATCGACTTCCCCCGTGAGGGCAACGGCTGGAGCTACCACCATTGCCGCCGCCAGTGGAGCCTCTGCGAAAACGGACTTCTCCGCTACGAATATCTTCTCGCCTTTGATCGTGCTATGATCGACCTTATCACAAAGCAGAACCTTCTCAAGAAGGAAGCTTATTCCCTTTGGGTCGGACAGGGCGACAAGGTTATGATGTACGGCAAGGGCAACACCGTTCTCCTCTTCAACTTCAACCCCACACAGTCCTTTGAGGGCTACTTCGTTCCCGTTCACGAGGAAGGAACCTATTCCGTTATCCTTTCCACCGATGAGGAACGCTTCGGAGGCGCAGGCAGAGTTGATATGAGCTACAAGTACAAGGCTACAAAGCAGCCCGACGGAAGAATCGGATTTATGTGCTACCTCCCCCAGAGATGCGCTACCGTGCTTAAGAAGACATCGAATAAAATCTAAAATATAACAAAGAGCCGTTGCGAAAGCAACGGCTCTTTTAGTTTATATTAATGCAAATTTATCGAAAATGAGACATAGAAATTGGGGTTGTCGGGGGAGATTGAAATTGAGCGATACACATTTTTGCGTCATCCTGAGCGGAGTAAATATCATAGTATGATGTTTGTGTGGGTCGCTAGCGGGACACTGAGTCAGAACCCGACCCAAGGGAGGGCGCCCCCTGTGGGGCGGGATCTACGAAATTTGATAGGCGACATCGGTAATCGTTCGGAGATCCTGCCCTCTGAGGAGGGCACCATCCTAAGGGATGGTTCGACTCCGCAAACAACTCACCGGGTTGTTTGCTCCGCTCAGGATGACGTATCAAGGTTTGTTCTCCTTCGAATTTCGATTTGTTTCTCGTTCATATTGGTGGGAGGAGCAAGCCCCTCCCCTACGGCAATATTTATCGTTTGCGTTTGTTTGTGCATCAAATCTCGTTTCGGTTCGCGTGCAGATGGCGGGCTGATGTGGGCATCAGCCCCTACGAAACGACTATTATGTCTCTCCGATAAACCCGAATTTGTTTATGTTTCTTCATAGAGTTTTTGCATATCCCATTATATTTCTGCATTCTCAATCAGCCATTTTGCAACTCCGTCCTCCTCGTTTGAGGGGATTATTGCTGTTGCTATGGCTTTGAGGTCGGGGTGGGCGTTGGCAACAGCATAGCATTCGTCTGCTATTTTGAACATTGAAATATCGTTGATTCCGTCGCCAAAGGCTACGATTCTGTCGCATCCCAGGTGCTCCTTCAGGCGGAGGATAGCCTCTGCCTTTGTCGCGCCCTTTGGGAGAAGCTCAAGATAATAATCGGGGGAATAATTATCGGGATAAAAATGGCATACGGATGTATTCTTCAGCTTTTCATACAGGGGCAAAAGCTCTTCTTTTTTGCCGCATGCGCTTATTGTGAATATCTCACCCTCGTAAAGATCCTCGTTTTTTCCAAGGTAGGCTCTCGGATCGTTTTTTCTCGTTCTGAAATACTCCTGCGCACCGAGGGACTCAAGGTGGGCTGAGGTGTAGGCGAACCTTTCCTTGCCGTCAATGAGGGCAAAGGTGCGGGGAGATATGCCGCCATCGAGAAGAGTGCAGATAATAAAATCGCTTTCCTCTTTTGCAAAAACCGAGGACAAAACTCTCTTGCCGCTTTTCATATCTACCGTAAATGCACCGTTATAAACTACGGCAAAGGGGACGGGAAAGCCCCTCGTTGCCGCACCTGCAGTAGATGCGGAGCGAGCTGTGGCATATGTGAAAATCATACCTTTATCCATAAGATTTTTCAAGACCTCTGCCGAGAAATCGGAGAGTGTCTGATCGTTATGAAGAAGGGTTCCGTCAAGGTCTGTTACGTAAAGAGTTTTCATATTTTCCCCATGCCTCCCATTATTTTTCCACAAGGCTATGTTATCACAACCTATTGAAAAATCAAGATATTTCTGCTATAATACTGTTATAATTATTGATCATGAAAGGTTGTATACTATGAATTTTGACGTTATCATTATCGGCGCAGGCCCCGGCGGAATCTTCTCAGCTTACGAGCTTTCAAGTCTCAGACCTGATCTGAAGATCGCAGTTTTCGAGGCGGGCCATGCCCTCAACCGCAGAAAATGCCCTATCGACGGCGATAAGGTAAAGAGCTGTATCGGCTGCAAGAGCTGTTCCATTATGAGCGGCTTCGGCGGTGCAGGCGCTTTCTCCGACGGCAAGTACAACATCACAAACGATTTCGGCGGCACTCTTTACGAGTATATCGGCAAAAAGCAGGCTCTCGATCTTATGAAGTACGTTGACGAGATCAATATGCGCTTCGGCGGTGAGGGCACAAAGCTTTATTCCACCGCAGGCACAGGCTTCAAAACCGAGTGCATCAGGCACGATCTTCACCTTCTTGATGCTTCTGTGCGACATCTTGGTACTGATATTAACTACATCGTGCTTGAAAATCTCTACGCACATCTTGAAGATAAGGTTCAGTTCTTCTTT
>JAZRRC010000192.1:0-20476 GCA_045650355.1 Candidatus Avispirillum sp.
GAACCTTCTTTTCAAGGCCCTTCTTTTTGATCTCAGCCCAGATCTTCTTGTGAATAGTCTCAAGGAAGAGAGGAACGAGAACTACAGCTGTAGGCTTGTATTCCTTGAAGTAACGTGTCGCATAGCGAACGCCCTCGCAGATAGCGATGGTAGCACCGAGGTTCGCACCGCCCATGTGGAGTGTTGTAAGCTCGTATGTGTGGTGGATGGGAAGAACGGATACGAATACGTCATCGCAGCTGTACTGCATGGAACGGCAGCAAGCATTTACACAGCAAACAAAGTTTGAGTAGGAGAGCATAACGCCCTTGCTTGTACCTGTAGTACCGGATGTGAAGAGGATAGCAGCAAGACGGTCAAGATCAGTCTCCTGCTCCTCATATCTGAGGTCACCGTCAAGCACGAGAGATTCGCCGAGGGAGATCATCTTCTCGAAGGGAAGAACCTTACCGTTGTCGAACTCAGAGGGCTGAACGGGAATGAAATATTCGAGGAAGGAAAGCTTATCTGCCGCACCTTCAACCTTTTCGTTGAGAGCGGGAGTATAAACGATAGCTGAGCAATCTGCGATCTTTGCAAACTCGCACATCTGATCTGCATCAAGCTCGCGGTCAAGAGGAACAGCAACGCCTCCGGTGATAACAGTGGAGAAGAACGCACAAAGCCATGCGGGATGAGTATCACCGATGATAGCAATGCGCTTGCCTGCAAGACCTGTTTCGTAGAGCATGGTGGAGAAATGCATAACGTCAGAAGCGAACTGACCGTATGTCTTCTCTAACATTTCGCCCTTGTCTTTATAGATATACTGTGCCTTATCGCCGTAGAGCTTAGCATTTTTTTCGATCATCTGCTTGAAGCTCAGAACTTCATCAGGCGGGAGAGCAGGTTTCAAGTTGTTATATGTTCTCATAATATTCCGTTTCTCCGGCAAAGAATGCCTCTGTCACACAGCCGGAATTGACAGGGCTTATATAACTGCAAAACTGCACCTATACAAAATAATTATACTGTTTTAACTAATATCTGTCAAGAAAAATCTGCCCAAATTGGGACAAAATTAATTTTTATTTAAATCGTTCTTGATCTGAGTTGTGGAAACCTCGGGTGTGCGCTCAAGATAAACTACCTCGCAGTAGTCGGAAAGGAAATCAAACTTGCCCTTCCAGTCGTCGCCCATAACGAAGATATCAACGTGGTATTCCTTAACGTCCTGGATCTTCTGCTCCCAGTCCTCCTCGGGGATAACGAGGTCAACGTATCTGACAGCCTCGAGAAGCTGCTTGCGCTTTTCATAGTCGAAATAGCACTTCTTCTGCTTCTTGTTCCAGTTGAACTCATCTGTGGAAAGAGCAACGATAAGATAGTCGCCGTGCTGCTTTGCACGTCTGAGGAGATTGATATGACCGTAGTGAAGAAGGTCAAAGGTGCCGTATGTTATAACTCTTCTCATAAAAATTCGTTCCTTTACGAGTAAAATTTCTTTGCAAATTATACCATTTTTTTTATTAAAAGTCAATAGAGATAAACAGTGTGGGTATCTTTTGAAAAAAGATATTATTTTAGTTTAATGAATTGTAAAATAACATTGACTTTTAGCGAAAATACTGTATAATGTTGTTAATTAAAATTTTAAATAAATATGCACGATTTTTGCATCTGTGCTAACAACACCGTCGAGAGCAAAGTATCGACGGTGCTCCTCAAACATCCGGGCTTCAACTGTCCTTGGGCAGCAACGCATTTTAGCGTTCGGATGTTCACATGCGTCAGTTCCGAACAGGAACCGTTAGTGCTTAGTCACTTTGAGAAACCGTATGCTGCAGCTACCAAACCTTCGGTAGTTTGTAACACACTCTTTGCGGGGGCTGCGGTTAGGCGTTTGTGAGTTCGCGCAGAGCTGTAATACGGCTTTCGCGGTCTTGGCCGCAAAGGGGGATGCAAAATGGAAAACACAAACAAGCTCATAGAGCTCAAAGGTATTTCTGTTTCTTTTGACGGAGATAAGATCCTTGATGATCTTAATCTCTCCATTGCACACGGAGAATTTGTAACTTTTCTCGGCGCTTCGGGCTGCGGAAAAACAACAACGCTCCGTATCATTGCAGGATTTCTCGATCCTGACGAGGGGGAAGTGTACTTTGATTCTGAGTTAATCAATGGTGTTCCGCCTCACAAACGTAAGGTGAACACCATTTTTCAGCGTTACGCACTTTTTCCGCACTACAATGTTTTCGATAACATTGCATACGGTCTTAAGGTTCGTCACCTTCCTAAGGCTGAGATCAAGGAGCGAGTTGAGGAAATGCTCAGACTCGTTAACCTTGAGGGCTTCGGTCATCGCCGCGTAACAAAGCTTTCCGGCGGACAGCAGCAGAGAGTTGCCATTGCCCGCGCTCTTATCAACCATCCTCAGGTTCTTCTTCTCGACGAGCCCCTTGCGGCTCTTGACCTGAAGCTCCGTAAGGATATGCAGAAGGAACTTAAAAATATCCAGAAGGCTCTTGGTATTACGTTTATTTTCGTTACACACGACCAGGAGGAGGCTCTCTCCATGTCCGATACTGTCGTTGTAATGGACGGAGGAAAGATCCAGCAGATCGGATCTCCCACAGATATTTATAACGAGCCTGTCAACGCCTTCGTTGCTGACTTTATCGGTGAATCCAATATCATCGACGGTGTTATGCTCTCAAACTACAGAGCTCGCTTTGCAGGTCACACCTTCGATTGTCTTGACTACGGATTTGAGAAAAACGAGCCTGTTGATATCGTTATCCGTCCCGAGGACGTTGATATCGTTCCTGCAGATAAGGGAATGCTCACAGGTATCGTAACAAGCGTAACCTTCCTTGGCGTACATTACGAGAACATCGTGGACATCTGCGGCTTTAAGTGGATGATCCAGACAACCGACTACTGCGGTGAGGGTGAGACCGTAGGTATTTCCATCGATCCCGATGCTATCCACGTTATGAAGAAGTCTGAGTATTCCGGAAAATTCGGTGACTACAGCTCCTTCTCCGACGAGATGGATAATATGGGAGATATTGGCGAGGACGGTGAGGATGACTGATGAGCAAAAATATAAAGCTTAAATCAGCATCCCTATACAGCCATAACTCAAAGTGGGGTGCAACTCTGCTTAACGTGCCGTATATGCTCTGGGCGGCTATATTCATTATAATTCCTATGTTTATAGTTGGATATTACGCGTTCACAGACGAAAACGGCGCTTTCACCTTGGAAAATTTCAGACATATCGATCTTTATCAGTATAGCATCTATTATTCATTCCTTTATGCATTTATTGCTACCGTAATTATCCTTCTTGTGGCTTATCCCTTTGCTTATTTCGTTTCCAGATGCAGCGAGGGCGCACAGAAGATAATTATGATGCTTGTAATGCTTCCTCTATGGATGAATATGCTGATTCTCACAAACTCCATTTCAATCCTCATTGAAAACAACGGAGTTATCAATAATCTTCTCGCATCTCTCGGATTCGATAAGCTTCAGATGTGGGGAACACCGGGTGCTGTTATATTCGGTCTTGTTTATAACTATTTCCCCTATATGGTGCTTCCTCTCGTTTCCGTTCTTTCTAAGATCGATCCTGCAGTGCTTGAGGCTTCAAGCGACCTTGGCTCCAACGGTATTTCAAGATTTTTCAGAATCATTCTGCCTCTCAGCCTTCCCGGAATCATTTCCGGTCTTACAATGGTATTCGTGCCCTCTGTAAGTACCTTCTATATTTCTCAGAAGCTGGGCGGCGCAAGCGTTACTCTTATCGGTGACGTTATAGAAATGCTTATGCAGAAGACTGCGACATACAACGTCGGTGCTATGCTTTCTATCGTTCTTCTTGTAATCATCCTTGTCTGCATAGTTGTTATGAACCGCTTTTCAGACAGTGAGGACGGAGGAGGTATGATCATATGAAGCACTTAGGAAGAATTTATATGACCATTATCTTCGTGATAATGTATCTGCCCCTTCTCGTAATGGTTCTTTTCTCCTTCAATTCCTCTGCAAGCACTTCATCCTTTGATGGATTTTCCCTTTATTGGTATGAGGAGCTCTTCTATAATGCAGATGCTATGGAAGCTTTAAAGAATTCTCTTGTTCTCGCAGTTGCAACTACTGTAATTGCAACTCTCCTTGGCACTGTTGCTGCTGTAGGTATCTTTAATATGCGCCGCAAGTGGATAAAGAACAGTGTCCTCACCGTAACGAATATTCCTATGATGAGCCCTGAGATCGTAATCGGTGTATCTCTTATGCTTCTCTTTGCCTTTGTGGGCAGATTTTTCGGCTCTAAGGAATCCTTCGGATTCGGTACCTTGCTTCTGGCTCACGTAACGTTCTGCCTTCCTTACGTTGTGCTGAACGTTCTGCCTAAGCTCAATCAGACAGACCCCCACCTTTCCGAGGCAGCACAGGACCTTGGAAGCACACCTCTTCAGGCATTTATGAAGGTCGTTCTTCCTTCCATCACTCCCGGAATCGTATCGGGCGCTATCATGGCATTCACCCTCTCCATTGATGACTTTATCATCAGTATCTTCAACAGCGGAGGCTACGTGACCCTGCCTATATACATCTATTCGAAGACAAAGAAATTTGTTAAGCCGGATATGTATGCACTGTGCTCGCTGATGCTCATTCTCGTTCTGCTTCTCATTATGAACGTTTCATCCGATAAGCAGACACAGAAGGAAAGAACGCCCAAAAAGCGCAGAAAATCTTAAAGTAAGGTTTGATCCAATGAAAAGAATCGTATCTTTAGTTCTTGTGATCGTTTTGCTTTCATCCGTTTATATCCTTTCCTCAAGAAGCAGAAGACTCTTTACTGAGGACGACCTTGAAGGGAAGTATACAAGGGAGCTTGAAGGCACAACTCTCAAGATATATAACTGGGGAGAATATATTTCCGATGGCTCAGGAGGAACCTACGACGTCGTAAGATCCTTCGAGGAGATCACCGGAATAAAGATTGAGTATTCTTATTATGACGATAATGAGACTATGTACTCAAAGCTCAAGACAGGAGCAAGCTATTTCGATATTATAATCCCCTCCGATTATATGGTTGAGCGCCTTATCCGTGAGGATATGCTCAGAAAGATCGATGTATCATCCCTTTCCAATTATAAGTACATCGATGAAAAGTACCGCGGTCTTTATTTTGACCCGAACGATGAATATTCAATTCCTTACAGCGTCGGCATGGTAGGTCTTATTTATAATACCACCATGGTCGAGGAGGCGCCCACAAGCTGGGAGTGCCTCTGGGATAAGGAGCTTGATAATAATATTCTCATGTTCAAGAACCCCCGCGATGCTTTTGCAATTGCACAGTTCATGCTCGGTCAGGATCTTAACAGCACAGATAAGGCTGAATGGGATAAGGCTGCAGACCTTCTTATAGAGCAGAAGCCCCTTGTTCAGGCATACGTAATGGATGAGGTCTTTAATAAGCTTGGCGGCGGCAATGCTGCCTGCGCTCCTTATTATGCAGGCGACTTCTATACAATGAAGGAAAATAACCCCGACCTTGAGTTTGTATATCCCGAGGAGGGCGTAAACATCTTCTGCGACTCCGTATGTGTTCCTAAAAACGCACAGAATTATGAGGCGGCAATGCTGTTTCTTAATTTCCTTATGGAGCCCGAGGTAGCCCTTGCAAATGCGGAATATATCTGCTATGCATCTCCCAATACAGCGGTAGTAAATAACGATCGCTATGAGTTCCACGGCGATGAGATCCTCTATCCTGCAGAAGAGGATATGCCCAAAACTCAGTGGTTCCACGATCTTGATCCCGAGATCCTTGCTTATTACGAGGAGCTCTGGGTAAAGATCAGAAATACTAACTAAAAAGAAAATCCCTTGAAGTCAGCTTCAAGGGATTTTTATTTATCTTCTCATATTTCTGTTGCTTTTAGGTCTGCGGCGCTTTTTGTCGTTTATCATTGCAAAGTAGATAACGATTATAATAACGGAAACCATTATGAGAATAACAATGAAGATCAAAGGATTAAAGGTGCTGTTTTTCTTTTTCTCTGATTTAATAACCTCTGTTTCGGAAGCGGTTGTGCTTTCAGGGGCAGCCTCAGTCTCGGGAGGAGTAGTTTCCGGAGGGATCTGATCCTTGTAAGGAATAATGTTCTCAAGGAAATCTCCGCCCTTTACGTCAACTCCCACATTAGTTCTGTAAAGACCGTAAAGACAGGGGGAATAGTCTTTGATATCGCCGGCCTTTGTAACAGGTCTTCTTTCAGTTCCGTATATCCAATCATAGAACCATGTCCAGTGCTGGGATTTGTGACATTCAAAGCCCTCAACAGTCATTTCAAAGGCAGTTTTTCCGTCAAAGGAGGAAAGAGGAGTGTCCCAATCCATTGTTATCTGATTCTCTTCGTAGAGATGTAAATAGGTCTTGGGAACGTCCCATGTGCCCCACTTTTCAGCACTTTCGGGATAGAATGAGGGATCTACAGTGGAGGGAAGAGCGTTCATAACAACGTCTGTGCAGTAAATGTGAGTTCCGTGTCCGTATTCACCCTCAATGTCATGTGTTATAAGCACCTGAGGCTTGAATCGTCGGATGTTCTCAACGATAAATGCGGTGAAATCCTCGTAGGAGTAGCCCTTAGCCTTAAAGGCAGCGATAGCTCCGTCAAGAGACTCGGAAAAAAGATCGGGGAAATCGGAGATTACAGGATAATTGCGAACACCAACAGTCCAGAGTCCGTTCAGCTGCTCGTGAGGGCGGTCATGGGTGTCAAAGTGGCTGATGAGATAAACCACCTGTACGTCAACGTCCCTCTCTCCAGCATAATAGGGAAGAATACCCGCAAAGAAAAGCTGCTCATCGTCGGAATGAGATGAGAGGAGAAGAATATCAGCTTTTTCGAGAGGCGCCTCCCACCTTTGAACCCAGTCGGGGAGCTGACCTTCGGTAAAGCCGTAAACGTCTGCAACGTAGGCATCGTTATCGAAGGAAAGAACAAGAGAGCGGGGAGCCTTGCCGAAAAGCGCAGCAACGTCAATATATTCGTGAAGAAATCCGTTTTTACCGACTGTGACAGCTTTTCCGGACTGGGGCTCGGTAAGAGTCCATTCGCCGTAGACCTTGTCGAATATAACGTATACGTGAGCGATGCCGTTCTCGTTTGAAAGAGTTATAGTAGAATTATCAAAGCCCTCGGTGTCAGCATATGTCTTTTCCTTTTCGTCAGTAATATACTGAGGATAGTCAAAACCCTCTGCAGTAACGTTTGTAGAGGTGTAGTCAGCCTCGTTGCTGTCAGCCATAACTCCTACGGCAAGACAGAGCATGAGAAGTGCAGTAAGAATGAGAATATAATATTTTTTCATATCGTATCTTTCTTTTTAAGAATGAAAAAGCGGCACCGCAGGGTGCCGCTTTGAGTTAGCTTACTTAAGGAGATCGATGATCTTCTGATCGCCGTAAACCATTTCCCAGTCAGCAGCGAATGCATCTACTGCGTAAAGGGTAAGAGGATGGTAAATGAGCTGATCGAAGAGCTCGGGGTTGATTGTAACTGCAGGGCAGCCAACCATAGCAACCTTATGTACCTGCTCAACGTTCTTGAAGCTTGCTGCAAGAACCTTAGTCTTGAGGCCGTGGCTCTTGAAGAGAGCAACGATCTCTTCTACAACGTGAGCACCGTCGGAAACGATGTTGTCGAGACGGTTGATATAGGGAGCAACGTAGTCAGCACCGGAGAGAGCTGCGAGAAGAGCCTGCTGCTGAGTAAAGATAGCAGTAGCAGTGATCTTGATGCCCTCGCCCTTGAGGATACGCATAGCCTTGAGACCCTCAGCGGAAACGGGGATCTTGATGTAGAAATCGCCGCCTGCGATCTTCTTGAGAGCGCGAGCCTCAGCAACGATATCCTCAGCTGTGTCGCTTGTAGCCTGAATATGGAGCATCATGTCGGGACCGATAATGCTTCTGATCTCAGAAATGAGTGCCTTAAAGTCTGCTTTTTCTTTAGAGATAATAGTAGGATTGGTGGTTACGCCTGCAACGGGGAAGAATTCGATACATCTGCGGATGGCAGCGGTATCGGCGCTGTCGATAATAAATTCCATAAGTGTCCATTCCTTTCACATTTATACGACAACATTTTACCACTAAATTTTTGTAAAATCAATACTGCTTGTAGATAAATATTACTATTTTTGAATATTTTTTTTAGTGAAAACATAAAAAAATAATTTTTTGCTCTCCCGAACGTTGTTTTTGCTCAAGGAAGGTACTTGTCTTTCTAATCAATAGCTTATAATACTATGGATAAACGACGTCCGTTGACAAAATTGAATTTCTGTGATATTCTGTTGTTGAAGGTAGATGGACGGTATATGCGTATAACACATAGAACCGTCCCCTGTGTTTTGTGTTTTAGTAATAGTAAGAGGTAACAGGAGTTCAATTATGAATAATTCAATTAGGCTTGTTATAAATCCCTTGCATAAAAATAAAAATAGGTTGCGTTTGTATATTGACTCAACTGAAGTGGTTTTGTTAAAAGAACAGAAATGTGGAGAAATAGTAAGAATTAAAGTAGTACAGGAAAAAGCTGCCTATTACAACGGTAACTTTTTAGATTATATTATTTCTATGTTTGATAGACTTAACGACCATTGGGTGGGAGATATTATTCCGCCATACAATGTTATTTATGAATGTGAGGTTGTTACACAACAAAACACAATAGTAAAGATCAATCCTCACAAAGCAAAGAAAGGTTTTGTTGAAGTAGTTAATGGAGATTTAATAACGGAAAAGAAAACAGAAGAAATATCTAATAAAGCTTATAGCCTTTTCAAAAAGATTCTTCCAGTCAGTTATTTGAGTATAAACATTCCGATTGTTTTATGTTCAATTTGTTGTTCAGCTGATTATTGGTGGTTGCCTCTTGTGCTGTTTTCCTTCATATACGTACCGATAAATATTGCATTAACAAAATATGCAATAAAAACTCATTTACTAAGAAGCAATAACCGATCTAGAACATAGGGAACACAAAATATCTTATATAGAGACATTACTTAAATATGCATTAGGAGAAAAAATGAAAGTTCAATCATCACGTGATTTGAGAATATCGCTACCTATTCTTGCTATACTATACCCAAGCTTTGTAGTAGCATGGGCAATATCCATAAAGAGTTTAGTTGCCCTCGTTTTGCTTTTTCCTGTAATATTTATTGTATTGGCATGGATCGCTTTCGGGAGAACACTTATTTTCACAAAAGACGGATGTACTGTTAGATTTATTTTTTTCAGTAAAACATATGCGTGGCAAGATTTGAAAACCAAGCAAATAATGGATTTTTCAGACAGAATAAGCAACAAAGAAAAGCCGTTTACCAAAGGCGCCGTGTTTTACTCTAAAAAAGTTATGCTCCCCAAACATCTAAAGCCCGGAATGTTTAATCTTTATTTCAACCCATTCAGTTTCTTTTTTGTTTACTTTAGGCCCGATGAAGATTACTATGCCCATAAAAGCATGATGTACAGCGATTTATATGTGACAGATGAAACCGAATTTAGAGACAACCTGAAAAAGTGGGGGATTGAGATTAACGAAGAAACTATGAAGACATGAAGACATGAAGACAAAACACAGAAAAAACAAGAAACATAGGCACCGGTTCTGTGTTTTTCGGCAAAACAACTGAATAACTAACCCAAGGGCGGCGGAATTCCGCCGTTCTTTTCTATAGAACTTCCGCATCTTTGGTACTACAAAATTAACAAGATGTTTGTGTAATTAGGTTGTAGGGGAGGGGTTTCCCCTCCCGTTGCAGACGTAATGATTCGCTGTGAATATCGTTTCGGTTCGAGGGAGGGAGAACCCATCTCCTACGATAACGTGCAACGCAACCGTTTGTTTGTGCATCAAATTTCGTTTTGGTTCGTTTGCTGATTTAGGGATGTCGAGGGCGCCATCCCCTACCGATGTGTTGTTACAATAAATTACGCCATATGTGCGTTTGTTCATCATAATTTGACAATTTCCCCTATTGATTTTTCTTCGATAATATGTTATACTAACATCCAATTCTCAGAAAGGAGACACACCATGGCTGAAAAGAAAACAGGTCATAAAATAATTGCGCTGAATAAAAAAGCCCGTCACGATTATTTTGTGGATGAAACCTATGAAGCCGGCATCGAGCTTTTCGGTACCGAGGTTAAAAGCCTTCGTGATGGTAAGGTCAATCTCAAGGATTCCTATTGCCGTATCATAAACGGTGAGATATTTGCCATGGGCGTTCACGTCAGCCCCTATGAGAAGGGAAATATCTATAATAAGGACCCTTTGCGTGTTAAGAAGCTTCTTATGCACAAAAAGGAGATTGCCAAGCTTTTCGGACTTATCTCCCGTGACAGCTATACGCTGATTCCTCTTTCACTTTACTTCTCAGGCTCGAGGGTAAAGATGGAGGTCGGACTTTGCCGAGGCAAAAAGCTTTATGATAAGCGCGAGGCAGATGCAAAGAAGGCTGCGGGCAGAGAGATCGAGAGATACTCAAAAACCAGTCAGAGATATGACTGACCCTATGGGGCCGTAATGGTTTCGACGGGGATTTTGAGGTATGGTAAGCGGGTAGTGTTTGGAGAAACACTTAAATAAGCTCCAACTAAAATAAACGCTAACAATAGCACACTCGTAGCTGCATAAGCTACCGCCGCCTACGAGCGGCCTGTCCGCGCAAGTGAGTGCCGCGACCTTGCCCGGGCATAAAATCAGCGGCGAACGTGAACAGCCTTTTATTCTTTGAAGCTGTCATGCACTAAAAGAATACCTGCGTGTCAATCCTGTCCGTCGGAGTGACACGGGGGAATAAAAGTAGACGTACTCCACCCGGAGAAAGCTATATCAAGAGGTTTTCGGACGTGGGTTCGACTCCCACCGGCTCCACCAAAGAAAAACCGTCATTCTGATACAACAGAATGACGGTTATTTTATGCCCAAAAATCCGAGTATTGCGTACTTTTAAACAGAATAACAAGTGCATTTCTCAAGTATCCCTATTTCAAACCGTTGAAACATTGGGAATCGTTAAATCATTACCATAATCGTTGATTTATAGGTGTAATCGTTAAAAGAATAGTCAAATCGTTGAAATACTACTCGTTTTGTGCTAAAATATAAGCAAAGTCAGTCATTGAAGTTTCATAGCCAATTTGAATAACGGAGTACAACAATATGGATCGAATTGAATATCATAAGAATTATTCTATCTGTCTTTCCTATAACAGTCCGTGGTTGTATCATTATTCGCACGGATCTATTGAGTCCGTTCAAATGATCTTGGACAATAAATCTTCCGAAAATACAATCATTGTGAAGCAGCGAAGCGGGGAAACCTACACATGGAATAGCAAATACTTTGATTCCTACATCGACCAATTTGGCATTGCTGTTTCATTTGATGGAACAAGAATTTTTGCACAAACATGGGAAAACGGACTGTTCTGTTTTAACGCTGTAACTGGGGAGCGTATATGGCGTACCAAGAGTCGTAAAGGAATAACCAACATTTACGTGAATGATGATACTATCACTGTTCAACTGCACGATTATGCAATGCAATTGTTGGATATAAATACAGGTGAGGTTATCAAAGAGAAACGACCTTCGACAGCATGGGGATTTACGGCACTTGATAACCAATATATTATTTGTCATACAACTGCAAGGAAATGGGAACTAATTGAAGCGAATACGCTTGAGGTTGTGGAAACGTTTACTCACAAAGAATTTACAAACGATCATGTGGATTTCTGTATTAATCATATCAGTTTAAGTGAGGGTGGTACGATCTGCGTTAGAGGATTCCAAAATGTATGGGATAATTCAACATCTCCACCGACATGTTTGCCCAATATTGAATTTGAAAGCTATATAAAATCAAAAGCATTGTCTGACTAGTGAAATCAAATGGAAACAAGCGCCTGCACCCCCTAATAAATAATGCACCCCCTTGCTTCAAAAGGGGGTGCATTTGTATTAAAATTATGGTTAGTTTCCATGAAAAAAGTCACTTTTGTCTACCGACAAAGGTGACTTTTTTCAATGATATCCGTTCCTATCGGAACGGGTGATGTATCTTCGATATGATATCCACCTTTGGTGGATGATATATGCCTTCGACATATGAAGGAACGGATATTATATCATATTTGTATCGCAAATATATCATTCGGCGACGCCGTATATCATATCGCACAAGCGATATATCATTGAAAAACGCAAAGCTTTATAGTATAATGTCATTGAAAGAAGGTGATTTTATGTTCGAAAATAAATTACTTGACTTATCTTTTGAGTTTGCGGTTGCTATTGTAAATCTTGTTGACGGTGTAACTTCGCCGAAAAGTTTCTATATGATCGATCAACTTGCAAGAGCAGGTACGTCCGTCGGAGCAAATATCCACGAAGCACAATACGCACAAAGTAAGAAAGATTTTGTTGCAAAGTTAGAGATCGCTTTGAAGGAATCTAACGAAACAAGCTACTGGTTAAAGCTGATGTATGAAACTAAAAGAATTGATGTTTCAACATATCAATATACAGAAAAGCTTTGTGGTAATATTCGCAGATTATTGATCGCCTCTTGCAGAACCGCAAAGGAGAATGCGAAATGAAAGAAAGTAAACTGTTTTTTAATAAGCGGTGGGCCTTTTGGCTTGGGATTTTCTCAGTTCTCATTTTGCTTGGTATATATACTTTATCTGAAGAACTAACAATATCGACCATCATTATAGTCATTGGTTGTATTTGTTTACTTGGCTACATTTTTCTTTTTCCAAACAGTTATAGAATTGATGAGAAAGGAATTACTGTGTACTACGGGTTTGGTATAAAAACTACCGCTAAATGGAACGAGTTGCATACTATTGAAGATCATTATTGCAGAGCATTTCTTTGGATGAGGGAATATCATATCGGATATTTCAAAAATGTACTTCCTTTGTGGGAAAAGGCGTGCATACCCAAAAACAAGAAGACAACTGTTTTAATAGAAAAGTATTATAAAAAATCAATTGAGAAGTACGGCTGATATTAGAATACTTTTGGTCGTTATTACCACCCCTACATGTACTACTTTTAGTCGCTCTTTCGCAAAGAAAAAAGCACCCTTATAGGTGCTTTTTTCTTTGGTGGAATATCGGTAAAACACAGAGATGTGTTCATTAATACTCGATTACTGCGGGTATACTGTTGTGTAAAAAATGTTATCGTAATTGCGCTTAGCGACGAGATTATCAAAAAATCTTGGAAATTCAAATTTTAACTATCAAAAATTAATGATAACTTTGCGTTTTGTTATGCTAAATAACGAATTTTTAAAAATCTTCACATTATTTATAATAAACAGTTGATTTTGTAGGTGCAAATGAATATAATTGATATGATATAGTATAAGTAGAAGTATTGCCTGATGAGACCCGGAGCTGATTTTTGGCAATTCTTAATGAAAAAGTAATGAGGAGCGGCTGAAATGTACAAGCACTTTTTTAAGCGATTTATCGATATTGTTTTGTCTTTTTTGGGAATTGTAGTTTTATCCATTCCCATGCTTGTTATAGCTATTATGATAAAGATCGACTCTCCCGGTCCTGTTCTTTTTAAGCAGAAAAGAGTTGCGAAGGGAAGAGGCGGTAAGAATCACTTCAACATTTATAAGTTCCGCACAATGCGAACAGATACTCCCAAGGATGCGCCCACCCACCTTCTCAAGGGTGCAGCCTCCTACATAACCAAGGTCGGTGCTTTTCTCAGAAAGACAAGTCTTGATGAGCTTCCTCAGCTTTTCAATATTCTCAAGGGTGAGATGAGCATCATCGGTCCCAGACCTGCTCTGTGGAATCAGTTTGATCTTATTGAGGAGCGCGATAAATATAACGCAAACGAGGTAAGACCCGGACTTACAGGTTGGGCTCAGATTAACGGCCGAGATGAGCTTGAGATCGACGTTAAGGCAAAGCTTGACGGAGAATACGTTGAAAAGCTCAGCTTTGCATTCGATTGCAAGTGCTTTTTCGGGACGATCAAAAGCGTTCTTAAGAGCGACGGCGTAGTCGAGGGCGGAACAGGTGAGATGAATGGGAATACAGAGTCTTCAGGAGAGTCTGTTGAGGATAAAGAGGGAGCGATCAAATGAAATATTCTGTTCTGATGTCAGTATATAAAAATGACGATCCCGAGTTTCTTAAGGCTGCCTTACTCAGCATTTATGAGGAGCAGACCAAAAAGCCTGATGAGATCGTTGTTGTCTTTGACGGTCCTTTAAATGAGGGATTGTATCAGGTGCTTGATGAATTTGCTAAGGATAAAGCAGACGTTGTCCGCTATTATCCCCAAGAGACAAATAAGGGTCTGGGCGAGGCTTTGCGCATCGGAAGTGAATACTGTACCGGAGACTATATTTTCAGAATGGACTCAGATGATATCAGCCATCCTCAGAGATTTGAGAAGCAGGCTGCATACGTTGAGGCTCATCCCGAAATCGATGTTCTTGGTACGGATATATCCGAATTTGATAAATCCCCTGATGAGACCGATATGCGTGCCCGTATTTGTCCCGCAGAGCACAAGGACATCGTTCAGATGGGTAAAAAGCGAAATCCCATGAACCACGTAACCGTCTGCATGAAGAGCTCCGCACTTAAGGCTTGCGGAGGCTATGAAAGTCTCTTGCTTCTCGAGGATTATTATCTGTGGCTCAAAGTAATCGCAGCAGGCGGAATCCTTGCTAATATCAATGAGTCCCTGGTTTTTGTCCGTGTCGGTAACGGATTTAACACCAAGCGAGGCTCAAAGGTCCGAATCAAGGGCTGGAAGGTTTTGCAGAATTTTATGCTCAAGCATAAAATGATCAAAAGATCCGAAGCCATGATCAATATGATATACATTCGTGTATTCACATATTGTCCCGGCTGGTTAAGAAAATTCGCATACGATAAAATTTTAAGAAAGTAGTCAGACTTCTGTGCAGGAGGAACGCTTTGAGAATTGCTTATTTGATTCTTTGTCATAAAAATCCTCGTCAAGTAGAGCACATTATTGAGAGTCTGTCTATGTCTGATTCAGATTTTTACGTACACGTTGATAGAAAAGCAAATGCTTTTGAGTTATCATGTCGTGAAAATATATTTTTTGTTCCCGATGAAAAGAGAATTGATGTGCGCTGGGCTTCTCCGAGCATGATAGATGCAACTTTGGCGCTTATAGAGTGCATGCTGAGCTCATCACGTCAATATGATTATGTTTGCTTGCTTAGCGGATATAATTTCCCGATTAAAAGTAAAGAATATATAAATGCGTATTTAAAAAAGCACAATGGTTGTAACTTTATTCAGGTAATAAACCATCGTAGAGAGATGTATCAGCGATTGTCCAAGCGAAACAGTATATACTATCCCCGATTCCTTTTTAGCAGAAAAGCATTTGCTAAGATTATTAAGAGATTGTATATCTATTTAACAGGAGGCTTCAACCGTACGTTCAAATGCTTCAAAAGAAGAAACACAGTCGGAATGGAGTTTGAGTTTGGCAGCCAATGGTGGTGTCTTACCTTCGATTGTGTAAAATGGATGAAGGAATATGTTGATACACATAAGGAGTACAGAGCTTACTTTGAAAACTGTCTGACTCCTGATGAATGCTTTTTTCAAACGTTGTTTATGAATTCTCCTTTCAAGGATACGAAACAAGGAAAACTAACATACCTGGAATGGGATATTAATGGAAATAATCCCAAAGTTTTTGGAAAAAAGGATTATGATTTGCTGATATCTCGTCGCGAATTGTTTGCGCGCAAGTTTGATATGGACGTTGATTCGGAAATTATCACCATGCTTGCAGAGTATCGTGACGGTGATGCGAAGCTTGATAATGAATAAATATGAAGATATTGATTGTTTCCCATAACCCCATATCAACATTCAATAATATGGGAAAGACGATAGGAAGCCTGTTTGCAGAATTCCCTAAGGAAGAGCTGTGTCAGCTTTATTTGCACCCATCCGTGCCTGATGTAGATGCCTGCGATTCCTATTATCGTATAACTGACAGGGATGTATTAATGTCCTATGTTAAATTCCGTGTTAACGGAGATATAATAAAGCCCGATTTAACTCAGCATGATTGCTCTGATTCTTCAAAATCGGGTCAGATGTACCGTAAGGTAAAAAACGTAGGTGTTATCAAACGACTGGGGCGTGACCTTTTGTGGAAGTACGCAGCCTGGTATAATTCCGATCTCAGAAAATGGATCGAGGATCAAGCACCTACACATATGTTTGTTGCACCCGGAATGCCTAAGCTTCTTTATTATATTGCAATGAAAATTGCACGTAAGCATAAGCTTCCCATAATTACGTACATATGTGATGATTATTATTTTTTACAGAAACCCAAGAAGCTGTCTGAACGATATTTGAACTGGAGAGTGCGCAGAAGGATTGAGCAGCTTATGAAGTCTTCGACCCACGCTGTGTTTATTTGCGATCCCTTGCTTGAAGCATATAATAAGCAATTCGGTGTTGAATCAACAACTATTATGACCGGTGCTTCCAAAACTCCCGTGGCGGCGGTAGAGTCTTATCCTGTTATTGATTCCTTGACTTATATGGGTAATCTGTACTATAACCGTGAGCAGTCACTTGCTGAAATCGGCAGGGCAATGGACCGTATAAATTCCGAAAACGGAACTTCGTTTAAGCTTCATATTTACACAGGCGAGGTTGCGCCTGACGTTAAAAGGATGTTTGATGATATTTCATCCGTTTGTATTCATGGGTTTGTCAGCGGAGAAGAGCTTGAGCGTGTAGTCAGTGAGTCTTGCGGATTTATCCACGTTGAGGGATTTGACGATAAGAGTCGTGATCTTGTTAAATTTTCTGTTTCTACAAAGATCGCAGATTCTCTCAGCTGCGGTAAGGTATTCTTTGCGTACGGTCCTTTTGATGTAGCATCAGTTCAGCATTTGATTCAAAATTCCTGTGCTTTTGTTGCTACTGATAAGGATGAGCTTGAGGCAAAGCTTTTTGAAATGTTTTTCAATGAATCAGAAAGAGTCGCTTGTATTAACAGAGCACTTGAGGTTGCCAAAAAGCACCACGTTACTGAGATCAATTCCAAAAAGCTGTATGAAATTTTTAAGAAGATCAATAGTAGGTAGTAAAAATGACAGAGCTGCAATGTGTGGAATTTAACATACTTAAGCACACCATATCAATATGTGAAGAGCTGAATATCCGTTATTTTCTTGTTTGCGGCAGCGCTCTCGGTGCAGTTAAGTACGGTGGATTCATTCCTTGGGATGATGATCTTGATATCGGAATTTTTCGTGAGGACTATGAAAGATTTCTTGCACAAGCTCCGTCGAGATTACCTCCTCATCTGTTTTTACAAACGTATAAGAGTGACAGCGGCTATACGAATATTTTTGCAAAAATACGAAATAGCGAAACTACATACATTGAAAAAACAGTACAGCACCTGAAAATGAATCACGGTGTATATATTGATGTTTTTCCCCTGGATGGCTATCCTGATGACGCTGGCTCTCAGCAGAGAATCGAGCGTAGAAAAAGGTTATACAGAAAGCTTGTATCCTGTAACTATATAGCAGAGCGTTCGTTTGTGGGAAACGTAATCAATAAGGCTATGCGTGTTATTGGTATTCATAAAAGAACCCGCCATATTCTGAGTAAATATGACAGTATGGTTTCTGCGTATCCTACAGCCGATTCTGAGATTATTTGTAATCACGGAAATTGGCAGGGAAGACTTGAATATGCTCCCAAAGAGCAGTACGGTGAAGGTGTTTTCATGGAATTTGAGGGACTCAGTGTGAGAGTGCCCGAAAAATTTGATGAGTATCTTACGCAGAAATACGGAGACTGGCGAGCAGATCTGCCAATTGAAGAGCAGGTCGGACATCATTATTATTCAGTAATGGATCTTGAAAAGCCATATACCGAGTATATTTGAAAAAATTGTATCTTATCTGAATATGTACAGAAATAATCTGTTTCATATATAAAAATTTTAAACGGAGGAAAGAAAAATGAACATGAAGTTCGCAAAAGTGCTTTCTGTTTTTATGTGCTTGTGCATGCTTGCAGGCATTGTACCTTTTGGTACTCTTGCAGCATATAACTATGCACATAATGAGTCAGAAAGCAGTGATGATTATTATAATATCATCACCAAAACTGACTGGGATATTGCTCCCGGTATCACTGAAACCGAAATCGTTCTTAATAACGAAGCCGGTGACAGACGTCAGGTAGTTCACCTGATGGAGGCTGATATCTCTAACCCTTACACAAGAGTAATCAGCTCTTACACAAACATGGATACAAGCAACTACGCTATATCCACAATTCCCGAGCATGTAGCATACATTGAAAATGTATGGGGCGAAAACGTTGTTGGCGCTATGAATACATGTCTCAGCTGGTACAATTCCGATGCTTATGCAAAGGATCCCAGCCGTGTTAACGAGCCTCTTGGCTTCATGATGGTCGACGGTGATGTATACTTCGATCATTCCGTAGGCTTCCCCACATGTATCGTTATCCATAAGGATACTAACGATGCAGGCGAAGCAAGACCTGCAGATATTCCCAAGGTTGAGATGAGAACTGTTAACGACAGCTCTAACCTTAACGGTTGGGAGGATCAGGTAATTCCTTGTTCTTCCGGTTACATCGTTAAGGACGGTGTAAACGTAAACAAGCCCTCTCACGGCTCTGATACAGCTGCTCGTTCCGTAGTAGGTGTTAAGGCAGACGGTTCTATCGTTATCATGATGAACGACGGTCGTCAGGCTCCTTACTCCCTCGGCATGAACATGTACGAGTGCGCAGAGGTTATGATCGCTGCAGGATGTGTATATGCTGCAAACTGTGACGGTGGTGGATCTTCCACATTTATGTCTCAGCGTCCCGGTCAGGATCTTGAGGTTAACTGCTCTCCCTGCGACGGATCTCTCCGTAACAATACACACGGTATCGTATTTATTTCTACAGCTCCCGCAACAGGTGAGTTCTACAACGCATACCTTCAGACTGAGAACGATCACTTCGTTCCCGGCTCTAAGGTAGAGATCGAGGCTATCGGCCGTGACTTCTCCGGTGCTGAAGCAGAAATTCCTTCTGATGCACTCTGGACTCTTGAAGACGACAGCTTTGGTACAGTAGAAAACGGTGTGTTCGTTTCTAACGGCAAGACAGGTGACGTAGTTATCAATCTTGTATACAACGAAAAGGTTGTAGGTTCTAAGACTATCCACATCGTTAACCCTGAAAGCATCAGCTTCTCTCAGGCATCTACAGTAATCCCCTACGGCAAGAGCATTGCTCTTGACATCGTTGCTCAGTACGGTGTATTTGACGTTGTATATAGCGCAGATGACTTTGAGTGGACTCTTTCTGATGAGTCTGCAGGTACACTTGACGGCCTGACCTTTGTTGCTACTAACGATACAGCAAAGAAGGGTCTCAAGATTTCTGCTACATATAAGCACGCAGATCTTGGTACAACAACTCTTGATATCGCATTCGGTAAGGGCTCCGAAATCCTTTATAACTTCGAAGACGGCGATATTTCTCACTGGCTCGGCAGAGACCAGCTTGTTGATTGGGCTACAATCAATAACCCCAATTCTCCTATTTTCGATGCCACTCCTTTCGGTAACAACTTCTCTGCAGGAAACGATTCAACTACATTCCTTGCAACAGAAGAGAACGGTAAGGTTAAGAACGGTAAGTATGCTCTCGGCGTAGAGCTTGACTATACTCACAGTGGCTCCTTCGGTCAGTGGTCTTACAACATGTTCTTCAATGTTGGCGGACAGACTGTTCTTCGCGATACTGCAAATGATATGAACGCTACCAGACTCGGTATGTGGATCTATATCCCTGAGGAGCTCGCTCCCGGTCATAACCTTGCAATGCAGACAGAGCTTTACTGCGGTTCTTCCTCTACAAACTACGCTCGTAAGAATACACACCTTATTCTCGAGTGCAACGGCAAGACACTTACCAGCTGCACAGAGGCTGATATTCCCGAGGACCGTTGGGTATACTGCTACATGGATCTTACTCCCTATAACTATGTAGCTATCCAGAATCCTTATGAGTCCAATAAGGACAGAAGAGAGCCTCAGTTCATTCGTTTCTATACACAGTCTAAGGAACCCTTCAACGCAGTTCTTTATTTTGATGATATTACTCTTGACTACAGTAGTGCTGTAGATGACAGAAATGCACCTGTTATCAGCGATACTTCAATCAGCGTAAACGGTACTACAGTAAGATCCTTCAGCGCTAAGATCGCTGACTTTGCTGCAAGCAACGCATCCGGTCTCAACTATAGCTCTGCAAAGATCTACGTTGACGGTGTTGCTCTTG